>NZ_JBSFVR010000287.1:0-9754 GCF_053592415.1 Streptomyces sp. NPDC002690
GCCGTACGGAGGAGTCCTCCGTACGGCCCGTCCACGCCGGAACCGGTCGTTACGCCGGCACGCTCGCCACGCCCGGTGCCAGGAACGGCTTGCCGTTCACGCGCTCGGAGACGCCCGCCCGGTCCAGGTACGGCGTGATGCCGCCCAGATGGAACGGCCAGCCCGCGCCGGTGATCAGGCAGAGGTCGATGTCCTGCGCCTCGGCGACGACGCCCTCGTCGAGCATCAGGCCGATCTCCTCGGCCACCGCGTCGAGGACGCGGTCACGGGTCTGCTCCTCCGTCAGGACGCTGTCGCCCTGCACCAGGAGAGCGGCGACCTCGGGGTCCAGCTCCGGCTTGCCGGAGTCGTAGACGTAGAAGCCGCGCTTGCCCGCCTTCACGACCGCCGCGAGGTTGGCGGAGACGGTGAAGCGCTCCGGGAACGCGCGGTTCAGGGTCTCGGAGACGTGCAGGCCGATCGCCGGGCCCACCAGCTCCAGCAGGACCAGCGGCGACATCGGCAGGCCGAGCGGCTCGACGGCGCGCTCGGCGACGGCGACCGGGGTGCCCTCGTCGATGACGTTCTGGATCTCGCCCATGAAGCGGGTGAGGATGCGGTTGACGACGAACGCCGGGGCGTCCTTCACCAGCACCGCGGTCTTCTTCAGCTTCCGGGCCACCCCGAACGCCGTCGCCAGCGCGGCGTCGTCCGTGAGCTCGCCGCGCACGATCTCCAGCAGCGGGAGGATCGCGACCGGGTTGAAGAAGTGGAAGCCGACGACCCGCTCGGGGTTCTTCAGCTTCGACGCCATCTCGGTGACCGAGAGCGAGGAGGTGTTGGTGGCGAGGATCGCGTGCGCCGGGGCGACCGCCTCGACCTCCGCGAACACCTGCTGCTTGACGCCGATCTCCTCGAAGACGGCCTCGATGATGAAGTCGGCGTCGGAGAAGCCCTCCGCCTTGTCCAGCACACCGGTCACCAGGGCCTTGAGGCGGTTGGCCTTGTCCTGGTTGACGCGCTTCTTGGCGAGCAGCTTGTCGATCTCGGCGTGGACGTAGCCCACACCCTTGTCCACGCGCGCCTGGTCGATGTCCGTGAGGACGACCGGTACCTCCAGGCGGCGCAGGAAGAGCAGCGCGAGCTGGCTGGCCATCAGCCCGGCGCCCACGACACCGACCTTGGTGACCGGACGGGCCAGGCTCTTGTCCGGGGCGCCGGCCGGGCGCTTGGCGCGCTTCTGCACCAGGTTGAAGGCGTACAGCCCGGAGCGCAGCTCACCGCTCATGATCAGGTCGGCGAGCGCCTGGTCCTCGGCGTCGAAGCCGGCCCCCAGGTCGCCGTCCTTGGCCGCGGCGATGATCTCCAGCGCGCGGTAGGCGGCCGGGGCCGCGCCGTGCACCTTGGAGTCCGCGATGGCCCGCCCGCGCGCGACGGCCTGGTCCCAGGCGTCGCCGCGGTCGATCTCGGCGCGCTCGACCACGGTCTCGCCCGTCAGGACACCGGCCGTCCACACGAGCGAACGCTCCAGGAAGTCCGCGCCGTCGAAGAGCGCGTCCGCGATGCCGAGCTCGAAGACCTGCGCGCCCTTGAGCTGGCGGTTCTGGTTCAGCGAGTTCTCGATGATCACCGAGACCGCGCGGTCGGCGCCGATCAGGTTCGGAAGCAGCGCGCAGCCGCCCCAGCCGGGCACCAGACCGAGGAAGACCTCGGGCAGCGAGAAGGCGGGGAGCGCCTTGGAGACGGTGCGGTACGAGCAGTGCAGCCCGACCTCGACGCCGCCGCCCATCGCCGCGCCGTTGTAGTACGCGAACGTCGGGACCGCGAGGCCGGAGAGGCGGCGGAAGACGTCGTGGCCGCCCTTGCCGATCCGCACCGCGTCCTCGTGGTTCTTGAGGACTTCGAGGCCCTTGAGGTCGGCGCCCACGGCGAAGATGAACGGCTTGCCGGTGATGCCGACGCCCACGATCGAACCCTCGGACGCCTCCTTCTCGACCTGGTCGATCGCCTCGTCCAGGTTGGCCAGCGACTGCGGGCCGAAGGTGGTCGGCTTGGTGTGGTCCAGGCCGTTGTCCAGCGTGATGAGGGCGAACCTGCCCGCGCCCGCCGGGAGGTCGAGGTGGCGCACGTGCGCCTGGGTGACGACCTCGCCCGGGAAGAGCTCGGCCGCCCCCTTCAGAAGCTCGGTGGTGGCGCTCACTTGGAGCCTCCCTCGGCGTCGAAGTGCGGGTTCTCCCAGATGACCGTGGCGCCCATGCCGAAGCCCACGCACATCGTGGTGATGCCGTAACGGACCTCCGGCTGCTCCTCGAACTGGCGGGCCAGCTGCGTCATCAGACGGACGCCGGAGGAGGCGAGGGGGTGGCCGTACGCGATGGCCCCGCCGTACTGGTTGACGCGCGGGTCGTCGTCGGCGATGCCGTAGTGGTCGAGGAGGGCGAGCACCTGGACGGCGAACGCTTCGTTGACCTCGAAGAGACCGATGTCGTCGATGGTCAGACCGGCCTTGGCCAGCGCCTTCTCGGTCGCCGGGATGGGGCCGTAGCCCATGACCTCCGGCTCGACGCCGGCGAAGGCGTACGACACGAGACGCATCCGGACCGGCAGGCCCAGCTCGCGGGCGACGTCCTCGGCGGCGAGCAGCGAGGCGGTGGCGCCGTCGTTGAGGCCCGCCGCGTTGCCGGCCGTGACGCGGCCGTGCGGGCGGAACGGGGTCTTGAGGCCCGCGAGGGACTCCATCGTGGTGCCCGGGCGCATCGGCTCGTCGGCGGTGACCAGGCCCCAGCCGGTCTCGCCGGCCTCGGCGTTGGTGCGGCGCACCGAGATCGGCACCAGGTCCTGCTGGATCTTGCCGTCGGCGTACGCCTTCGCGGCCTTCTCCTGCGAGCGCACGGCGTAGGCGTCGGCGCGCTCCTTGGTGATCTGCGGGTAGCGGTCGTGCAGGTTCTCAGCGGTCATGCCCATGAACAGGGCGGACTCGTCGACCAGCTTCTCCGACACGAAGCGCGGGTTCGGGTCCACGCCCTCGCCCATCGGGTGACGGCCCATGTGCTCGACACCGCCGGCCACGACGACGTCGTACGCGCCGAAGGCGATGGAGCCGGCCGTCGTGGTGACGGCGGTCAGGGCGCCCGCGCACATGCGGTCGATCGAGTAGCCGGGGACGGACTGCGGCAGACCGGCCAGGATTCCGGCGGTCCGGCCGAGAGTGAGGCCCTGGTCGCCGATCTGGGTGGTCGCGGCGATGGCGACCTCGTCGATCCTGGCGGGGTCCAGGTCCGGGTTGCGGCGCAGCAGCTCCCGGATGGCCTTCACGACGAGATCGTCGGCGCGGGTCTCGTGGTAGATGCCCTTCGGGCCCGCCTTGCCGAACGGGGTGCGGACGCCGTCGACGAAGACGACGTCCCGGATGGTACGAGGCACGATGGCTCTCCTCCAGGGTGCGGGATGGCACTGCTGCGGGGCACGCCCGGAAGCGTGCCGCCCGCCCTCATGCTACTTGCGGGTAACCAGACTGCCCACCCCCTGTGGCCGGAGCGTCGAAGGTCACACACGTGGTCACCACCGCGGGGCGGCCGGGGCGCGGGTCCGATGGCCGCCGAACCGGCCGTGCACTCCTTCAACCTGGCGTGATTTCGACCTCGCGGCACTCGAAGTGTCGGGTGTGCGGGCAGCCCCGGACGCGACGACACCCCCGGGCGGCCGTGAATCGGGTGACCGGGGGTGTCGTCGTGGTGTCGCGCTGTGCGGCCGTACTGCTGTCGTGTGGCGTCGCGCTGTGCGGCCGTACTGCTGTCGTCGTGCCGCCGTGGCCGGGCAGTGGTGCCGGCCGGCGGGGCCGGTCAGGAAGCCGCGCTCGCGTTCAGTGCGTCCAGCAGCAGCGGGGCCACCAGCCCGATCTGCCAGCGCCGCGCGCCGTACCCCGCGAGCAGGTCCTCGACCGCGCCCGGGGTGACGCTCTTCGGCGGCTCCCAGCAGACCCGGCGCACGGTGTCCGGGGTGATGAGGTTCTCCGGAGGCAGGTGCAGCCGCTCGGCGAGGTCGGAGACGGCCCCGCGGGCGGCCGTCAGCCGGTCCGCGGCGGCGGGGTCCTTGTCCGCCCAGGCGCGCGGCGGCGGCGGGCCCGTGAGCTGCTGGCCCGGCTGCGGAAGCTCGGACTCCGGCAGCGCCTTGGCGCGGTCCACCGCGGCCTGCCACTGCTCCAGCTGGCGCCGGTTCACCCGGTGCCCGAAACCGGGCAGGGCCGACAGCGCCTGGACGTTGGCGGGCACCGCGAGCGCGGCCTCCACGATCGCCCCGTCGCCGAGCACCTTGCCGGGCGAGACGTCGCGCCGCTGCGCGACCCGGTCGCGGGTCTCCCACAGCTCGCGCACGACAGCCAGCTGACGGCGCCTGCGCACCTTGTGCATCCCGGAGGTCCGGCGCCACGGGTCCTTGCGCGGCGGCGCGGGCGGGGCCGCCGCGATGGCGTCGAACTCCTCGTGGGCCCACTCCAGCTTCCCCTGGCGGTCCAGCTCCTTCTCCAGCGCGTCCCGCAGGTCGATCAGGAGCTCGACGTCGAGCGCGGCGTAGCGCAGCCACGGGTCGGGGAGCGGCCGGGTGGACCAGTCGACGGCCGAGTGGCCCTTCTCCAGCGCGAACCCCAGCACGTTTTCGACCATGGCGCCCAGGCCTACCCGGGGGAACCCGGCCAGCCGTCCGGCGAGCTCCGTGTCGAAGAGGGAGGTGGGGAGCATGCCTATTTCGCGCAGGCAGGGGAGATCCTGGGTGGCGGCGTGCAGAATCCACTCGGTGCCGGTCAGGGCCTCGCCGAGACCCGACAGGTCGGGGCAGCCGACGGGGTCGACCAGAGCGCTGCCCGCGCCCTCGCGGCGCAGCTGTACGAGATAGGCGCGCTGCCCGTAGCGGTAGCCGGAGGCGCGCTCGGCGTCGACGGCCACCGGGCCGCTGCCCGCGGCGAAGGCGGCGATCACCCGGGCGAGGGCGTCATCGTCCGCCACCACCGGTGGAATGCCCTCGCGCGGTTCCAGCAAGGGGATCGGCGCCGGGGCGACGTCGTCCGGGGGAGCGCCCCCGGTGGTTCGCAGTGTCGTGTCTGCTGCGGTCTCTTGGGCGTCGGTCACCCGTCAAGGGTATCCGTGTATGCGCGACACCCGACGACGGAACGTTCCGTCGTCGGGTGTCGGGCGCGTAAAACCGGCCGGATCTCCCGCGATTCCCGCAGGGGGGCGGTGGGGGTGGTCAGTGGATGATGCCGGTCCGCAGGGCGACGGCGACCATTCCGGCGCGGTCTCCGGTGCCGAGCTTGCGGGCGATGCGGGCGAGGTGGGACTTGACCGTCAGGGCGGAGAGGCCCATCGAGACGCCGATGGCCTTGTTGGACTGGCCTTCGGCGACCAGGCGGAGCACCTCCACCTCACGGCCGGACAGTTCGCGGTAGCCGCCCGGGTGGCTCGGGGAGCCGGGAGGCCGGCGGTGCATACGGGCGGCGTTGGCGCCGATGGGGGCGACGCCGGGTCGGTTGGGGTGGCCGATGTTGGTACGGGTACCGGTGACGACGTAGCCCTTGACGCCGCCCGCGAGGGCGTTGCGTACGGCACCGATGTCGTCGGCGGCGGAGAGGGCGAGACCGTTCGGCCAGCCTGCGGCTCGGGTCTCGGACAACAGGGTCAGCCCGGAACCGTCGGGCAGGTGGACGTCGGCAACGCAGATGTCGCGCGGGTTGCCGACGCGGGGGCGGGCCTCCGCGATGGACGACGCCTCGATGACGTCACGAACTCCGAGGGCCCACAGATGGCGGGTCACGGTGGAACGGACGCGCGGGTCGGCCACGACGACCATGGCCGTCGGCTTGTTCGGGCGGTAGGCGACCAGGCTTGCGGGCTGCTCTAGGAGAACGGACACCAGGCCTCCTGGGGGAGTGGCGGGACGGGCCGGCTCGGGGATGAAGCCGGGGCGAACCATGCTTGAAGGGTCATTGACCTCTTCGGCAGCAGACCCGTCCTCCTTTAGAGGAAGATCACGATTTGGTGAGTAACAATTCGGACAAATCGGACGCACGATCGATTGTGTGACAGTGGGACCGGCGGTCGGCCGGGTCTGTCGTGGAAGGGTCGGGACGGTGTACTCGCGGGGTCCGGGCCCGCCGGACCCACGGCTCGGAGCGCAGAGGCACGGGCTCGGACGTGCGGGGTGCCGAGCGCGGAGGCGTGGCGCTCGGCAGAGGTGCGGGCCTCGGGGGTGAGAGACGCCGGGATCTGCGGGCGCGGACTGCCGGACCGTGCCAGGGCGCGCGGGAAAGTCGCGCCGCCGAACGGGCGGGACCTTCGGGACAGGCCCTACGAGGTCTGCGGCCCCCGTCGCTGCGGCAGGGTGACCACCGTCGCGTCCGCCGGACCGGACGGCGGCAGGCCGGCGATCTGGCAGAGCAGGTCGCCCCAGGCCGTCAGATGCCCTGCCGTGTCCGGGACGCCGCCCGGGCCCTCGCCGGGGGTCCAGGACGCGCGGATCTCGATCTGGGTCGCGGGCCGGCGGCCGCCCAGCTCGCCGAAGTAGTGCGACCCCGCCCGGGTGACCGTGCCGCCCGCCGACCCGTAGGTGAGACCGCGTGCCTCCAGGGCGCCCGTCAGCCAGGACCAGCACACCTCGGGCAGCAGCGGGTCGGCGGCCATCTCCGGCTCCAGTTCCGCCCGTACGAGCGTCACCAGGCGAAACGTTCCCTGCCAGGCCTCGTGACCGGCCGGGTCGTGCAGCAGCACCAGGCGGCCGTCCGCGAGATCCTCGTCGCCGTCCACCACCGCCGCCTCCAGGGCGTAGGCGTGCGGGGCCAGGCGCTGCGGTGGCTTGGTCGTCTCGATCTCCAGCTCGGGCCGGAGCCGCGTCGAGCGCAGCGCCTCGACCGCCGACCGGAATCCGGGCGGAGTGGGTTTGCTCTCCGCACCGTCCTTCTGGGAAGTGTGGTCGGAATGATCGGAGAACTGTTCCTGCGCCGGAGCCATGCCGGGAAGAGTAGGCGGAACGCGGGCCGCGCGCAGGGAGGGACACCCTGGTGGGGCCGTGCTCCTTGGGGCTTCGTGCGAAGATTCTGTGCGTGAGTGCCAACGAACGCCCCTCGGGCCAGCTGACGACGACCTCCGCCACCCACGACTCGGCGTTCCTGAAGGCGTGCCGACGAGAACCCGTCCCGCACACCCCGGTCTGGTTCATGCGGCAGGCGGGCCGGTCGCTGCCCGAGTACCTGAAGGCCCGTGAGGGCATCGCGATGCTCGACTCCTGCGCGATGCCGGAGCTGGTCACCGAGATCACGCTGCAGCCGGTGCGCCGTCACAAGGTCGACGCCGCCGTCTACTACAGCGACATCGTCGTCCCGCTCAAGGCCATCGGCATCGACCTGGACATCAAGCCCGGCGTCGGTCCCGTGATCGCCGACCCGATCCGCACCCGCGCCGACCTGGCCCGGCTGCGCGATCTCACGCCCGAGGACGTCCCGTACGTCACCGAGGCCGTCCGCATGCTCGTCGCCGAACTCGGCGAGACCCCGCTCATCGGCTTCGCGGGGGCCCCGTTCACGCTCGCCAGCTACCTCGTGGAGGGCGGTCCGTCCCGCAACCACGAGCACACCAAGGCCATGATGTACGGCGACCCGGAGCTCTGGGCCGACCTCGTGGACCGGCTCGCGGAGATCACCGGCGCCTTCCTCAAGGTCCAGATCGAGGCGGGCGCCTCGGCCGTCCAGCTCTTCGACTCCTGGGTCGGCGCGCTGTCCCCCGCCGACTACCGCCGCTCGGTGATGCCCGCCTCCGCCAAGGTCTTCGACGCGGTCGCCTCCTACGGTGTCCCGCGCATCCACTTCGGCGTGGGCACCGGCGAGCTGCTCGGCCTCATGGGCGAGGCCGGAGCGGACGTCGTCGGCGTCGACTGGCGCGTCTCCCTGGACGAGGCCGCCCGCCGCGTCGGCCCCGGCAAGGCGCTCCAGGGAAACCTCGACCCGGCGGTCCTCTTCGCCCCGACCGCCACGGTCGAGGAGAAGACCCGCGAGGTGCTCGACGCCGCCGCCGGCCTGGAGGGACACATCTTCAACCTCGGGCACGGCGTCATGCCGTCGATGGACCCGGACTCCCTCACCCGCCTCGTGGAGTACGTCCACACGCAGACCGCGCGCTGAACCGCGCCCGGCTCACTCCTCGGTGGGCAGCCAGGCGCCGTGCAGCCCGAGCGGCACCCTGACGGGGATGCGGACCCGGGCGACCGGGCCGCCCGCGGGGTCCTCGTCGGACAGCACCAAGAGCCAGCTGGTGCCGTCCGTACGGTCGGTGGCGTACGTCAGCCAGTAGCCCCCGTCGTCCGAGGAACCGGGCGACGGCGCGAACGCGGGCTCGCCGACCGAGAGGTCCCCGGCGTCCCACAGGCGGGTGAGCTGCCCGCCGCCACCGGTGTCGTACCACCGCAGGGCGTCGTACTCCCCGGAGAGCAGCTCCGTGTTCCGGCTGCTGCCCGCGGCCATCGCGATGCGCCGGTGCGGTCTCCCGATCAGGCGGTCGTCGATGCGGGGCAGCTCCACCCGCATGTCGTCCAGCCGGGTCCGCCGCACGGTACCGGTCGCCGGGTCGACGACGGCCCGGGTGAGGCCCCTGGCCGCCGCACCGTCCGCTTCCTCGCCGGAGTCCGCCCCGCCGAGGGAGAGGGCGGGCCACTGGACGTAGTCGAGGACGACCCGCCCGTCGGGGGCGTCGTACGCGTTGACGGTGTGCCAGAGCCAGAACGCCTCCTCCCGCGCCCAGCGGACCTCAGTGCCGTCACGGGGGATCAGCGCGACGCGGGTCCCCCGCTCGGGCCGCCAGGCCAGGAACGAGCCGCCGCTCATGGCGGCGTCGAGGTCGAAGAAGGCCGGGGCGAGGACCAGCACCAGGTAGCGGTCGGTGAGGGCCATGTCGTGGATCATCGACGGCTCCTCCACCCCCGCCACCGGGGTGGGCCCCTGCTCACCGTGGAGTCCGCGCCGATCAACGACCACGTCAGGTAGGGCGGCTCCAGGGCGTAGCAGAAGGCGGCCATCTCACCGGTCGACGGGTCGGTCTTGGGATGCGCGGTGATGCCGCCGGGCAACCGGCCGCCGAAGGTCTCCTTGCCCAGCGTTTCGAGCCCGGGGCCCATGCGGTACGGGCAGTCGGCCTCCCCCAGGGCCAGCAGCCGGCCCGCGTGCTCGACCACGTTGATGTCCGGAATCGGCTTGAAGTCGTCGGCCAGCTCCTGACCGACCTCGTCCGCCCCGGGGAGGATCATCGACTCCACCCCTCCCCACAGGGCGTGCCCGGCCCTCTCCTCCGCCTCCATGGCGGGGGTGCGGACGAAGCGGTTGCGGTAGCGCGCCCGGCCCCCGGACATCCACACGCCGTGCAGCATCCCGTCCCCGTCGATCGGGTAGAGGTACGAGCCGACCGGGCTGAAGCGCGGATTCGGGCCGTTGCGCAGGTAGACGCCGTCCAGCTCGCGCGGCAGCTCACCCACGACGTCCAGGTCCACCGCGTCGACCTCCTCGGACACGGGGGCGAACCGTCCGCCGAGATGAGCCACGCGGGTGGGGTCGAAAACGGTGGCCATGGGTCCTCCCGGCATCGGGACCGTCTCGCGCTCTCCTCCCTCCAGTGAAGTACCGGGATCCCCGAGGGGCCAGGCGGGGATGTGCTCGTACGGGACGTGGCGGAAGAGCTTGCCCCGGGCCGCCAGGTCCTCGGAGAGGGTCTCGTCGGCCTTCTTGAAGAAGACCCCGCCGACC
>NZ_JBSFVR010000288.1:0-9747 GCF_053592415.1 Streptomyces sp. NPDC002690
CCACCGGCGGCCGACGCGGCGGGTGCCACGCGTCAGGCGGTGTCCGCCCGTGCGGTGGCCAGCAGCTCCTCGGCGTGGGCGCGGGCCGTCTGCGAGTCCTCCTGGCCGGCGAGCATCCGGGAGAGTTCGCGTACCCGGTCCTCGCCCTCCAGGACGGTGACCCCGCTGCTGGTCACCGAGCCGTCCACGGTCTTCTCGACGAGCAGCTGACGGTCGGCGAACGCGGCGACCTGCGGGAGGTGCGTCACGACGACGACCTGGGCGGTCCTGGCGAGCTTGGCGAGGCGGCGGCCGACCTCCACCGCCGCCTTGCCGCCGACGCCCGCGTCGACCTCGTCGAAGAGATACGTGGGCACCGGGTCGGAGCCTGCGAAGACGACCTCCACGGCGAGCATCACCCGGGAGAGCTCACCGCCCGAGGCTCCCCGGGCGATCGGCCGGGGCTGGGCGCCGGGATGCGGGGCGAGCAGCAGCTCGACCTCGTCGGCCCCGGACGGCCCGTAGACGACGCTGCGGCCGCCCACGTCGATGCCGGATGCCTCGTCGGGCGCCTCGGCCTGCCGGACGGCGAAGGAGACGCGGGCGTGCGGCATGGCGAGGGAGGCCAGTTCCTCGGTGACCGCCGCGGCGAACCGGGCCGCCGCCCCGGTGCGGGCGTCGGTCAGGGCCTGGCCCAGTTCGGAGAGTTCCGTGCGCAGGGCGTCGCGTTCCTCGGTGAGTTCACCGATCCGGTCGTCGTCGCCCTCCAGCTCCGTGAGGCGTGCGGCGCCTTCCTCGGCCCAGCGCAGCACGGCGGCGATGTCCTCGCCGTACTTGCGGGTGAGGGCGGTGAGCGCGGCCCGGCGCTCCTCCACCGAAGCCAGCCGCAGGGGGTCCGCGTCGAGCTGGTCGGCGTATCCGGCGAGTTCGCCGGACACGTCGGCGAGCAGGATGGAGATCTCCCCGATACGGTCCGCGAGGGCGGCGAGGGCGGGGTCGTGGGAGCGCACGGCGTCCAGCGAGCGGCCGGCCGCGGCGACGACGGTCGTGGCGTCCACGACCTCCTGGTCCTCCGGATTCCCGGCCAGCGCGGTGTGCGCGAGGGCGGCGGCGGAGGAGAGGGCCTCGGCGTGCCCGAGGCGCTCGGCCTCGGCGGCGAGCTCGGCGTCCTCACCGGGCAGGGGTTCGACGGCCGCGATCTCGTCGAGGCCGAAGCGCAGCAGGTCCGCCTCCTGGGCCCGCTCCCGGGCCCGGGTGGTGATCTCGTCCAGCTCCACGACGACGGCGCGCAGCCGCCGGTAGGCGGCCGAGTACTTCTCGTGCGGCACGGCGACGCCGTCGCCCGCGTACCGGTCCAGGGCCTGCCGCTGCCGCGCGGGCTTGAGCAGTCCCTGCTGGTCGGTCTGGCCGTGCACGGCGACCAGTTCGTCGGCGAGTTCGGCGAGGACTCCGACGGGCACGGATCTGCCCCCGAGGTGGGCCCGCGAGCGGCCCTCCGCCGAGACGGTACGGCTGATCAGCAGCGCGCCGTCCTCGATCTCCGCACCGGCCTCCTCGGCCCGCAGCGCGACCGCGTCCCCGTCCTTGACCGTGATCCGTCCTTCGACCACCGCGGCCTTGGCACCGATCCGCACCAGGGCTGGATCGGCACGCCCGCCGAGCAGCAGCCCGAGGCTCGTGACGACCATGGTCTTGCCCGCTCCGGTCTCACCCGTGACCGCGGTGAATCCGGGCGACAGCTCGACCACGGCATCGTCGATGACTCCGAGCGACCGTATCCGCATCTCCTCCAACACGGACACGACCATACGAGGTTTCTCCGCCCCCGTGCGACGGACCCCGGTCGCGACTCACCCGCACGCGTCCGCGCACGGCCCCGGACCACCGGTTCGGGGCGGGTCTCCGGGGGCCGTGCGCGGCCTCGTCACTGCGGCAGACCGCGCCACCCGGAGACCGGCAGCGCGAACTTCGCGACCAGCCGGTCGGTGAACGACGCGTGGTGCAGTCGCGCCAGCCGGACGGGTACGGCTCCGCGCCGCACCTCGACGCGGGCACCGGCGGGCAGCTCGACGTTCCGGCGGCCGTCGCACCAGAGGACCCCGTGCGGGGTGTGCGGCTGGACCTCCACCGCGAGCACCGACGACGGCGAGGTGACCAGCGGCTTCGCGAACAGGGCGTGCGCGCTGATCGGCACCATCAGCAGGGCCTCGACCTCCGGCCAGACGACGGGGCCGCCGGCCGAGAACGCGTAGGCGGTCGAGCCGGTGGGAGTCGCGCAGACGATTCCGTCACAGCCGAACCCGGTGACGGGCCGGCCGTCGATCTCCAGGACGACCTCCAGCATCCTTTCGGGCGAAACCTTCTGCACGGCCGCTTCGTTGAGGGCCCAGTCGGTGTGCACGACGGCACCGTTGCTGTGCACCACCACGTCGAGCGTCATGCGTTCCTCGACCTCGTACGCCCGGGTCACCACGCGGGCGACCACCCGGTCCAGGTCGTCGCGCTCGGCCTCCGCGAGGAACCCGACCCGGCCGAGATTGACCCCGAGCATGGGAACGCCCGAGGCGCGCGAGAACTCCGCCCCGCGCAGCAAGGTGCCGTCGCCGCCGAGCACGATCAGCAGCTCGCACCCGTCCACCGCCGCGGGGGTCGCGTCGGCGACCGTCTCCACGGTCGACGGGAGCGGCAGGTCGGCCGCCTCGGCCTCCAGGACCCGCACGCCGAGGCCGTTGCGCAGCAGTCCCTGCACCACGAGCTCGGCACTGCGGATCGCGGCCGGACGGCCGGTATGCGCCAAAAGAAAGACTGTTCGTGCCGTACTTGTCGTCGTCGTCAACGAGGCCCCTCCGCCACTGCACGGTCCACATCTGCCGGATCCAGTTCGGGTGCGCCGGCCCGCAGCCACAGAAAGTACTCGACGTTCCCCGAGGGGCCGGGCAGCGGACTGGCCGTCACCCCGCGCACACCGAGCCCCAGCGCCGCTGCCCGGCGGGCGACTTCGCGTACCGCCTCGGCGCGCAGCTCGGGGCTGCGCACCACTCCGCCGCTGCCGAGCCGTTCCTTGCCGACCTCGAACTGCGGCTTGACCATGAGGACCAGGTCGGCGTCGGGGGCGGCGCAGCGCACCAGCGCGGGCAGGACGAGCCCCAGCGGGATGAAGGAGAGGTCGCCGACCACCAGGTCCACCGGCAGCCCGTCGATGTCGTCGAGCGTCAGTTCACGGACGTTGGTGCGGTCCTTGACGACGACCCGCTCGTCCGACTGGAGCGACCAGGCGAGCTGGCCGTAACCGACGTCGACGGCGAGGACCTGCCGGGCGCCGGCGCGCAGCAGCACGTCGGTGAAGCCGCCGGTGGACGCCCCGGCGTCCAGCGCGCGGCGGCCCTCCACCTCCAGTCCGAGGGGTACGAACGCGGCGAAGGCGCCGGCGAGTTTGTGCCCGCCGCGCGAGACGTACTCCGGATCGCTCTCGTCCTTGGCCACGACCACGGGTGCGCTGGTCTCCACCTGGGTGGCGGGTTTGGTCGCGACGAGGCCGCGCACGGAGACGCGCCCCGCGGCGATCAGCTGGCTCGCGTGCTCGCGCGAGCGGGCGAGCTTGCGGTGTACCAGCTCTGCGTCGAGGCGGCGACGGGCCACTCCTGCCACGGTTACGTTCAGCTCCTGTTGTCGTACGGGGGTGCGGGTGCGGGCCCGGCGTCCAGTGCGGTCAGCGCGTCGCGCAGCCCACGGTGTACATCCTCGTACACCTCGGTGTGTCCGTCCGCCGCGAGGTGGTCGGCGTCGGCCAGCCGCTCCAGCGCGGCGTCCACGGCCGGGTTCCCGGTGGGGGTGCGGACGACGCCGAGGGGGGCGGGGGCCGCGGGCTCGTGGGAGGGCGCGGCAGGCTCGGGAGAGGGCGCGGCGCCGGGGCCGGCCGCCTCCTCGCCGGGGGTGGTACGGGGGTCGTCGGCGCCGTCGCCGGACGGAGCCGGGGGTGTCTGCGCGGGGGCCGTGCCGGACCCCGCCGTCCAGTCGCTCATGCGGGAACGCTACCCCGGTGGGCTGCGGTACCGTCGATCACGATGGCGACCATGGCAGAGTGCCGCAGCGCACTGGACAGACTTTCCGACAATCTCGCGGGCGCGGACGGCGACGTCCGCAGCGCCGCCTCCCTGGACCGCTCGCTGAGCTGTCACATCAAGGATCTCGATGTGACGTTCGCCGGCCGGCTCACGGACGGCCGCATCCGGGTTCTCGACACGGTCGAGGGCCCACCCCGGGAGAAGGCCGAGATCAGGCTGGCGATGACCGGCGACGACCTCGTCGCGCTGGTGGACGGCGACCTCAACTTCGCCAAGGCGTGGGGCGCGGGCCGGGTCCGCCTGGAGGCGGGGTTCCGGGACCTGCTCAAGCTCAGATCGCTGCTCTGAGAGCCTGCCCGGGCCCCCCTGGCTGAGCCCGGCCGGGCCGCCCGACCGGGCCCGGCCGTCAGAGCCCCAGGCGGGCGACGGCCTTCCCCGCGTCGAGGGCGCAAGCCTTCGTGCCCCCGTGGGTCCACGCGGCGCCGCAGAGCGCCCGCAGCCCGTCGATCGGGGCGAGGGCGTCCCCCTCGCCCTCCAGGGCCAGCTCCTGCCCGCGTACGGACGCGGTCCACCCGCCGCAGCGGGCCGTACCGTCCTCCACCGTCACCTCGGGCTGCCCGGTGAGCAGCCCGCGCAGGTCCCGGTCGACGTACGTCGGGCGGTGCTCCGGCACCGCCGCGACCAGCTGGGCCGCGTCGGTCACTCCGGTGAGGACGAGCAGCGAGTCCACTCCCCCGTTGAACGCGCCCTCGATGTCGGTGTCCAGGCGGTCGCCGACGACGAGCGGCCGCTCGGCCCCGGTACGCAGCACGGTCTCCCGGTGCATCGGGGGCAGCGGCTTGCCCGCGACCTGCGGCTCGGCGCCGGTCGCGATCCGGACGACCATGACCGCCGCGCCGTTGCCGGGGGCGATGCCCCGCGCGCTGGGGATGGTCAGGTCGGTGTTGGAGGCGAACCAGGGCAGGCCCCGGTTGATCGCGTACGAGGCCTCGGCGAATCGCGACCACGGGAAGTCCGGACCGCCGTACCCCTGCGCCACCGCCACCGGCTCGTCGTCCGCCGAGTCGACCGGGACGAGCCCGCGCTCCTCCAGGGCGACCCGCAGACCCTCTCCCCCGATGGCGAGGACCCGGGCGCCCGCCGGAAGCTGGTCCGCGACCAGCCGGGCGACCGCCTGCGCGGACGTGATCACGTCGGAGGGCTCGGCGGGCACCCCCAGCTCGGTCAGGTGGGCCGCCACCGCGGCGGGGGTCCGCAGCGCGTTGTTGGTGACGTACGCGAGGTGCATCCCGCCGTCCCGGGCGGTTCCGAGCGACTCGACGGCGTGGCCGATGGCCTGCCCGCCCGCGTACACGACCCCGTCGAGGTCGAGCAGAGCGGTGTCGTACGCCTCGCTCAGCGCCGTAGTGCTGCCGAGCGGCCGGGACCTGTCCTGCTGACTCATTGTGTTCGCTCCTCGTTCGACGCCTCTGCCCCGATCATCCCGCATCGCCCCACCCCACCTACGATGCGGGGATGGACACATCGGGGGACGCCGCGAAGGGGCTGCGTCTGCTCCCCTTCCGCGGACTGCGCTACGTCCCGGAACGGGTGGGCAGCCTCGCGGCCGTGACCTCTCCGCCGTACGACGTGGTGGTACGGCCGGACGGCCTGCACCACCTGGAGTCGGCGGACCCGCACAACATCGTGCGGCTGATCCTGCCGCAGGACGGCTCACCGGAGGCCCGCAACCGGCAGGCGGCCCGGACCCTGGCCGAGTGGCTCGCCGAGGGCGTCCTGGCCACCGACCCCGAGCCCGCCCTCTACGTCTACGAGCAGCGCGGCAACGGCCTCCTCCAGCGCGGCCTGATCGGTTCCCTGGAACTCTCCCCCGCCGCCGACCGGGTCGTCCTCCCCCACGAGGAGGTGATGGACGACGTGGTGGCGGACCGCGCGGCCCTGACGCGTGCCACCGGCGCCCACCTCGAACCGCTGCTCCTCACCTACGTCGGCGACGGCACGGTGTCCGGCGCGGCGGCGGTCGTCGAACGGGCGGCCCGGCGGCCCCCGCTGCTCACGACCACCACGGAGAACGGCCTGCGGCACCGGCTGTGGGCCGTGACCGATCCGGCGGAGCAGGCCGAGGCGGCGGCCGGTCTCCTTCCCCGCCAGGCCCTCATCGCGGACGGCCACCACCGGTGGGCCACCTATCTGCGGCTCCAGCGGGAGCACGGCGCCCCGGGGCCCTGGGACTTCGGCCTGGTCTTCCTGGTCGACACCGCCCGCTACCCGCTCCAGGTACGCGCGATCCACCGGGTGCTCCGCCGGCTCGCCCCCGCCGACGCCCTCGCGGCGCTCGACGGCCGGTTCCGGGTCCGCGAGGTGGCGGGCCCGCTCCCCCGCGCGCTGGGCGCGCTCGCCGCCGCGTCCGAGGAGGGCAACGCCTATCTGCTGGCGGGCGACGGTACGTACCGCCTCGTCGACCGGGCGGACCCCGCCCTGCTCGCCCGCACGGTCCCGGCGGGCCGGCCCGAAGCCTGGCGCACCCTGGACGCGACGGTGCTGCACGAGACGCTGCTCGCCCGGGTGTGGCACGTCCCGGACACCGCCGAGGACATCGCGTACCTCCACGACCCGGTGGCCGCGGTCGAACAGGCCGAGCGCTCCGGCGGAACGGCCGTCCTGATGCATCCCGTACGCGAGGCCGTCGTCCGGGACCTCGCCCGGCAGGGCGTCACCATGCCGCGCAAGTCCACGTCCTTCGGCCCGAAGCCGGCGACGGGCCTGGTGATGCGGAGGCTCGGCGCGGACTGAGCGGGCGGATCATCCGGCGGGAAAATCTGCGGAACATCCGGCGGGTACGAAGAAGGGCGGCACTCCCGGAGGAGTGCCGCCCTTCTTCTACCTTCTACCGCCGCTCACACGGCTCGTACCGTTCAGCCCTTGGCCGGTCCTTCCGCGTCGGGCTCACCGGCGTTCCGCTCGGCCTGGGGGGCCGTCTCGGCGGGTGCTTCCGCGCTCTCGGCGGCCGCGTCGGCACGGTCCGCCCACGCGTTCAGCTCGTCCTCGTCGTCCTCGTCGTCCTCGTCGTCATCGTCGTAGTCGTCGCCCTCGTCGGTGGCGTCGGCGATGGTGGCCGGGACCTGGACCGCGGGGGCGGTGTGCTCCTCGGCGGGGGCGGTGCCGACGGTGGACGTCGCGTCCTCCTCGTCGTCGTCCATGGCGTCCACGAACTCGACCCCGTCCAGCTCGGCGAGCCGGTCGGAGGCGTCGGTCGCACCGTCCTTGTCGGACTCCAGGGCCTTGCCGAACCACTCGCGGGCCTCGTCCTCACGGCCCGCCTCCAGGAGCGCGTCGGCGTACGCGTAGCGCAGGCGCGGGGTCCACGGGTGAATCGCGTTGGAAGCCAGCTCGGGGCTCTGCAGGGTGACGATGGCGGCATCGATCTGCCCCATGTCACGGCGGGCCCCTGCGGCGACCAGGCGCATCTCGACCTGGCCGGCCTTGTCCAGCTTCTGGACCTCGGGATCGCCCGCCATCGCCATGGCGCGCTCGGGGCGGCCGAGACCGCGCTCGCAGTCCGCCATGACGGGCCACAGCTCCACGGAGCCGGTCATCCGCCGGGCGGCCCGGAACTCGGCCAGCGCCTCCCCGTACTTCTGCGTGGCGTACGCGGCGAAGCCCGCCGCCTCACGGACGGCAGCGACGCGCGAGGCGAGCCGGAGGGCGACGCGGGAGTACCCGTACGCCTCCTCCGGGTCCTCGTCGATGAGCCGGGCGACCATGACGAGGTTGCGCGCGACGTCCTCGGCAAGGGTCTTCGGCAGGCTCATGAGCTCCTGACGCACTTCCTTGTCGATTTCAAAGCCCGTGACGTCGTCCGGGATGGGCAGCCGCTTGATGGGCTCGCGGTCACGGTCGCCCTGGTAGCCACCACGGTCGTCGCGCCCCTGGTAACCGCCACGGTCGTCGCGCTGACCACGGAAGCCACCACGGTCGTCGTCACGACGGGGGGCACGGTCGTCACGACGGAAGCCACCGCCCGAACCGGAGCCGCCACGGTCGTCGCGACGGAAACCACCGCCCGAACCGGAGCCGCCACGGTCGTCACGACGGAAACCGCCACCGGAGCCACCACGGCTGTCGTCACGACGGAAACCGCCGCCGGAGGGGCGGTCGTCGTCACGGCGCGGGCCGCGCGGACGGTCGTCACGGCGCTCGAAGCCACCCGGGCGGCCACCACGGTCGTCATCGCGGCGAGGAGCGCGGTCGTCGCGCTGACCACGGAAGCCACCACGGTCGTCGTCACGACGGGGGGCACGGTCGTCACGACGGAAGCCACCGCCGGAACCCGAACCGCCACGGTTGTCGTCACGGCGGAAACCGCCACCGGAGCCACCACGGCTGTCGTCACGACGGAAGCCACCGCCGGAGCCGGAGCCGCCACGGTCGTCACGACGGAAACCGCCACCGGAGGGGCGGTCGTCACGGCGCTCGAAGCCACCCGGGCGGCCACCACGGTCGTCATCACGACGAGGAGCGCGGTCGTCGCGCTGACCACGGAAACCACCACGGTCGTCGTCACGACGGGGGGCACGGTCGTCACGACGGAAGCCACCACCGGAACCCGAACCGCCACGGTTGTCGTCACGACGGAAGCCACCACCGGAACCGGAGCCCCCACGGTTGTCGTCGCGACGGAAGCCACCGCCGGAGGGGCGGTCGTCACGGCGCTCGAAACCGCCCGGACGGCCACCACGGTCGTCATCACGACGAGGGGCACGGTCGTCACGACGGAAGCCACCACCGGAACCCGAACCGCCACGGTTGTCGTCACGACGGAAGCCACCACCGGAACCGGAGCCCCCACGGTTGTCGTCGCGACGGAAACCGCCACCGGAGGGGCGGTCGTCACGGCGCTCGAAACCGCCCGGACGGCCACCACGGTCGTCATCACGACGAGGGGCACGGTCGTCACGACGGAAACCACCGCCGGAACCCGAACCACCACGGTCGTCGCGACGGAAACCGCCACCCGAGCCGGAGCCACCACGGTCGTCACGGCGGAAACCGCCACCCGAGCCGGAGCCACCACGGTCGTCGCGACGGAAGCCACCGCCGGAGCCGGACCCGCCTCGGTTGTCGTCACGGCGGAAACCGCCACCGGAACCCGAACCGCCACGGTTGTCGTCGCGACGGAAGCCACCGCCGGAGCCGGACCCGCCACGGTCGTCGCGACGGAAGCCACCACCGGAACCGGAGCCACCACGGTTGTCGTCACGGCGGAAACCGCCACCCGAGCCGGAGCCGCCACGGTCGTCGCGACGGAAACCACCGCCCGAGCCAGAACCGCCACGGTTGTCATCGCGACGGAAACCACCACGGTCGTTGTCGCGGCGCGGGGCGGCAGAGCGGTCGTCACGACCGCCGTGGGAGCCGGCCCTGTCGCCACCGTCCCGGCGACGCGGCTCGCGATCCGGACGATCGTCGGGAGAGTTGGTGGACATGGGTACGACTCCTGTCTTTGGGTACTGCAAACATTCTCGCGCAGCCGACCTGACGACGCGCTTCGGGAAAACAAAAGGACCCTTGGTCCCAGCGTGAACGCTGGGACCAAGGGTCCTTGAAAGATTGTTCGGCGGCGTCCTACTCTCCCACAGGGTCCCCCCTGCAGTACCATCGGCGCTGAAAGGCTTAGCTTCCGGGTTCGGAATGTAACCGGGCG
>NZ_JBSFVR010000289.1:0-9724 GCF_053592415.1 Streptomyces sp. NPDC002690
GCCTCCGGGCCCGCCGGTGCGGAGGCAGCCCGCCGTGCCGCCGACGCGCCACGCGGCCGACGGCACGCGACACACACCGCCACTGCAAGATCATCACCGGCCGGTGTGCCGGTCATCCGCGTGCGGTCGCCGGGAATTCATCTCACGCCACTACGTTCTCGCGAGCACACATCGTGGATCGGTCCCGTCCGCGGCCTGCCCGGTCCGGGCCCGTGCGCACGTCGTCCCGGCACCGGTGCCACCGGTCCTCCGGCCCGGGGAGAGGACGACCGCAGGGGCGTGGTCCTTGCCGGCCGGCCGGCTGCGCGGCGATGTGCGCGCACCACCGAACCCCTCTCCCCCCGGAGGCTCTTGATGACGCTCACCACGGCCGAGACACCGCTCGCCGATCTCCTCTCCCCGGAACAGGCTTTCGCGGAGCCCGAATTCGCCGTGCGGGGTCCCTCCGCTCCGGATCCCGCCGGCCAGGCGCCCGCAGAAACCGTGTCCGGGGCCGCCGCCGGACTCCGGCTCTCCCGGCGGTCGATGCTGCGCGGTGCCGCCGTCGCGTTCGGCGCGCTCGCCACCGGCTCCGCCGTCCAGGCCGCCGAAGCGCCCACCGCCGCAGCGGCCGAGTACGTCCTGCCCGCAGGCTACAAGGGTGACATCTCGGACCTGAAGCACGTGGTGATCCTGATGCAGGAGAACCGTTCCTTCGACCACTACCTCGGCAAGCTCCCCGGTGTGCGCGGCCACGACGACAAGCAGGCGCTGACCTTCCAGGACGGCACGAGCGTCTTCCAGCAGCGCGACGCGGACGGCACCGTCGTCGCGCCGTCCGCCTCGACCGCGACCTGGGGCGACAACCACAACTTCTACGGCGCGAACGAAGGCCGCTGGAACACCTGGGTGCAGGACAAGGGCGCCGGCTGCATGCGCTACTACACCCCCGACCACATGCCGTGGATGTACTCGCTGGCGAGCCAGTACACCGTCTGCGACATGAACTTCTGCTCGCTGCACGGCCCGACGATCCCCAACCGCTACTACCTGATGACCGGTACCTCCCACGGCGAGACCTCCAACGCCGGTCAGAACGACTACAGCCGCGGCTGGCTGACCGTGCCCGAGCAGCTCCAGCAGGCCGGCATCGACTGGCGGGTCTACAGCGACAACAGTGGCAACGGCCTCGGCGGCGCGCTGCAGGGCGGCTTCGTCGGCGACTACGGCTGCAACGTCACCAACAGCTTCCGGGCCTTCGACCCCCGCTCGGCCTCACCCGAGGACCTGGAGCCGGGCACCGGCAAGGTCTGGAAGGCCAACTCCTTCCTGTACTCCGGGGCGACCACGCCGAACGACGACTCCGACGCGAACCTCGAAGCGGTCCTGCGGGACCTCTCCGCCGCCTGCGAGCCCGGCGCGGAGCACCCGCTGCCGGAGGTCTCCTGGATCGTCATGCCGGCCGCCTGGAGCGAGCATCCCAACTTCGACACGGTGCACGGCGAGCGCTACATGGACAAGGTGCTGCGCACCCTCCAGAACAATGCCGACATCTGGGACCACACCCTGGTGATCATCACCTACGACGAGAACGACGGGAAGTTCGACCACGTCCTGCCACCGCGCCCGGAGGCCGGCACGGCGGGCGAGTTCTCCGGCACCACGCCCTACGGGTTCGGCCCGCGGGTGCCGATGCTGCTGGTCTCGCCGTGGACGCGCGGCGGTTACGTCGCCTCCGAGGTCTTCGACCACACCTCGACGGTGAAGTTCCTGGAGACCTGGGCCGCCCACCTCGGCAAGCCCTTCACCTGCCCGAACATCTCCGACTGGCGGCGCTCCGTCTCCGGCGACCTGACCAGCGCCATCGACTTCGCCCACCCGCAGCCGGGCCCCGCCGACATTGCCGACCCGGTGAACGGCACGCCCCCGCCGCTGTCCGCGGACCGGATGAAGCCGCGCGGACTGTCCTTCCACCCGCACGCCACGCTCACCGAGAACCGCTCGGCGGGCACGGTGACCGCCACCATGACGCTGGCGGGCGGCCCGGACGGCAAGGCGGTCAGCCTCCAGGCCTTCCCCGACAAGTACCTGCCGTTCGCCAACACCCCCTACACGGTCTCCGCCGCTGCCCCGCGCACGCACACCTGGGACGCGCGCAAGACCGACGGGAAGTACGCCTTCTCCGTGTACGGCCCCGACGGCTTCGTACGCTCCTTCGCCGGCCAGATCATCCCCGCCACGCAGAAGAACATCCCCGTACCCCGCGTGGACACCGAGCTGGTGCCCGGCAAGGAGGCCGGGGTACGCCTCACCCTGCGCAACGACGGCACCAAGCCGGTCCGCTACACCCTCACCGCCCACGACCACCTCGGCGCCACCCAGACGTACAGCGTCGCCGGCGGGGCCGCCACCACCGTCGACTGGCCGACCCGGCTCGGGTACTACGACGTCGTCGTCACCGCCGACACCGGTACCGGCTGGACCCAGCGGTACGCCGGTCGCGTGGCGACGGTCTGAGGAGCGAGAACATGAGAACGCGCACCCGTCACCACGCCGCCCGCTTGGCGGCCGTCCTGGTCCTGCTGCTCACCCCCACCACCCTGCTCGCGGGGCCCGCGGCGGCGGCGACGCCCGCCCCGCAGGCCACCGCGACCGCTACGACGTCCGGCGAGGTGCCTTCCCCGGACGTCCTCGACGTCGACTTCGCCGACCGCACCCCGGCCGACCGCGCCCAGCGACTCGCGCCCGTGGTCAAGGGCGCACCGCAGATCACCAGCGACCCGGGCGCCGGCAAGCCGGTGGCCACCTTCAACGGCACCTCGGACGCCTACTCCTATCCGTTCGCCGTCCAGTGGTCCAAGCTCACCGGCGGGTTCACCGTCGGGTGCCGCTTCCGCTGGAACGGCGCGACGGTCCCGGCCACCGGGCAGAAGGCGATCTGCTCGAACGCCCAGTCGGGCGGGGCCGACCTCCAGATCGACAGCGGGCAGCTGGCGTTCTCGGTGAACGCCGGCGGCTACAAGTACACCCACGCCCCGATCGTCGCCGGCCGCTGGTACGACGCGGTGGCCACCTGGGACGGCCAGAGCGTCAAGCTGTACGTGGACGGCGTGCTCGCCTCGGCCACGGCGGCGCCGGGTGCGCTCACCGTCCCCGCGTCCGGCGCGCAGAACTGGACGCTGGGCGCCGACTCGGCGTCCGCCGGTGGTATCGAGACCCCGTCGCCCGTCAGCATCTCCACCGCCGACGTCTGGACCGGTGCGCTCACGGCCGATCAGATCGCCGCCTTCTCCGCCGCGAACGGCGCCCCGCCCGCCGGGGCGCCCGACTGCGGCGCCTACGACGACGGCGTCGAAGGCGCCGCCGGCGCTCCGGCGGGCACCGTCGTCCTGGACGAGGACTTCACCGGGTCCGACGCGCTCGACTGCTGGAACCAGGCCGCCGGATCGGAGCTCTGGACCGTGGCCGACGGACGGCTGACCGGCCGCTCCCCCGCCGCCGGCGACCAGCCGGTACTGACCTTCGGGCCGCATCTGGACGACTACCTCCTGGAGACCACCGCGCGCTTCGACAGCGTGCTCCGGCCGGACGACCCGTGGTTCGCGCTGATCGCGGACACCCCCGTCGACGGGGTACGCCCCTACCCGGCGTTCGCGGTCCGCAGCGGCACCACGGCGGCCGACGGCGTCCGCGCCTTCGTCCAGTCGCCCACCACGACCTCGGCCCTCGCCGCCGCACCCCTCGGCGCCGCCCTGGGCACCGGCACCGACGCGCGCCTCGCACTGGAGGTGCACGGCACCACCGCCAACTTCTACGTCGACGACCGGCTCGCCCTCGCGGGTGTGGCGCTCCCCCGCACCGCCACGGGTGTGACGGGCCTGTACCTGGACTCCGCGACGGTCTCCTTCGACGATCTCCGGCTCACCAAGCTGGCCCCGCTCGGCACCACCGGCTTCATGACCGACACGTTCCGGCTGCCCGCCGCGCCCGTCTCCACCGTCGTACGCCAGCCGCTCGCCGGACTGTGGAAGACGGGCTGGACGCGGCCGGGCGGGGCCGGGACCGTGTTCCGCAAGGTCTCCGGTGACTCCTGGCTGGACGTGGACGCCGACGGCGTCGTCACCGGCACCGCCCCCGCCGAGGTCCCGCAGGACGAGGGCGCGCTCACCGTGGAGGCGACCGACGGCACGACCACCGCCGACATCCTCCTCCAGGTCCCGGTCTCGGCGGCGGGTGCGGCCCCGCAGCTGCAGAGCGCGTCCTGGAACGCCTGGGACGGCGGCAGCCACGTCACCGACGCGGTCGCCAAGAACGTCGCCGTGATCGCCACCCAGGGCATCACGCTGGCCGGGTTCCAGGACGGCGGCGCGGCGATGGCCCGCGAGGTCGGCGCCGCCCTTGGCTGGGACGTCTACGCCTCGGGCGATCTGGGCATCGTCTCCGCCTACCCGATCGCCGACGCGGACCGGGTCGCCCCGACCGGTACGGCCCCGGCCGCCGCCGTCACCCTGGACGTGGCCGGCACCCCGGTGCGGGTCTGGAACACTCATCTCGACGAGACCGACTACGGCCCCTACCGGGCCTGCTTCGACGCGGCCACCGATCTCGCGGCGCACGAACTGACCACCACGCGTTACGCCCAGGCCCGCGCCGTGGCGCAGGAGATGGCGGCCGACCTCCCGGGCGACACCCCGGTTCTGCTCCTCGGTGACCTGGCATCCCCCTCGGCCGCCGACTGGACCGAGTCCGCCGGCGGCTCGCACTGCGATGCCGGGGCGGTGGACTGGCCGGTGCCGGACGTCTTCGCGGACCTCGGTCTGACCGATTCCTACCGTGTCGCCAACCCCGACCCGGAATCCGACCCGGGGAACACCTGGTCCCCGGTCACCTCCGGCAACGCCAACGGCAAGGACGAGCCGCAGGACCGCGTCGACTACGTCTGGTACCGGGGCGACGGCCTGCACCTCGACGAGGCGCACGCGCTGACCGTCGGCTGGCCCTCCGAGGACGACGTGGCGGACAACTCCTGGGCGAGCGACCACGCCGCCGCCGTCACCACCTTCACCCTCGGCGAGAGTGACACCGCCCCCGCCCCGGAGCTTCCGGTCGTCTCGGTGGACAAGCACACCGTCGCCTACCAGGCCGGGCACGGGCCGGTGGACGCCGCCGCGTTCCTCGCCGACGCGGGGGCCACCGCCGACCCGGCCGAGGCGGTCCTGCGGGCCGACCTCTCCGGCGTCGACTTCGCCGAGCCCGGCTGGTACACCGTCCTGATCACCGCCGTCCACGGCCGCTACACCTCCGACCCGGTGGCGGTGACGGTGCGCGTCGCTCCGCGTCCCGGTCTGGTCCTGTCGGCCGCGACGGCCGTCTTCACCGCGGGCGACACCGTGGACGAGGCCGCCGTGCTGGCCCGGCTGAAGCCGGTGCTCGACGTCCCGGGCACCGTCCGCGCGGACCTGACGGCAGTCAAGTCCGCGACGCCCGGCCGCTATCCGGTCACCGTGACGGCCACGGACGAGTGGGGATTCACCGCGACCCTGCCCGCCCTCGTCGAGATCGTCGGCGTTCCGCCGACGGCCTGGAGCCCCGCGGAGGTCTACGACACCGGCGACACGGTGAGCTACGGCGGCGCCCTCTACCAGGCGTCCTGGTGGACCCGGAACCAGACGCCCGGCGACCCGTACGGCCCCTGGCAGGAGATCGCCCTCACCGAGGACGGCACCGCCGTCTGGACCGCGTCGAGGATCTTCCGGACCGACGACGTCGCCGTCTACCAGGGCAGGACGTACCGGGCGAAGTGGTACAGCCGCAACCAGGTCCCGGGCGATCCCTACGGGCCCTGGGTCGCCGTCGGCTGACCGCCCGGCCGGTGAACGGCCGCCGCACGCACGACGGAGCCCGGCACCTGCGTTCCCGAGGGGCCGGGCTCCCGCCGTCCGCGTGACGGCACTCGATCAGTCCTCGCGCACGGATTCCAGGGCGTCGGCGACCGTCGAGAGGAAGCGGGCGTGCGCGTGGGGGCTGTACAGCGGTTCCGGGTTCCACGGCACCACGAGCGTCCCGGCGTCGAGCAGCGCCGCCCAGTCCGGCTGGTCGCGGAGGCCGCTCAGCGGTGCCGCGTTGACCCGGACGTCGGTCAGCAGGATGCGGGGAGCGAGCGCGGCCACCTCGGCCCAGGGCGCGGTGTGCCAGTTGACGCCGGGGCCCGGGGGCGGGTCGACGAGGCCGACGCCCAGCTCGTCCAGGGCCGCCAGTTCCGGCCACAGGGCGGGCCGGGCGACGTACGCCTGGTCCTGGTCGGCCGGGGAGAGCGCCACCACCGGGACCGCGCCGGCCGGAGCGGCGTCGCGCAGCCGGGCCCGCGCGGCTTCCAGTTCCTCCTCCGCGAGGGAGGGTCCGGCCGCTCCGAGCGAGCGCGCCAGCTCCGCGAAGCGCTCGCAGGTCCCGGCCAGCGTGCGCGAGGGGCCGACGTCGATCACGACGACCGGAACCGCTTCCTCAAGGTGCTTGGCGGTGTCGGGGTCGAGTCCGTACACCTGGCCCCCGCCGTAGCTGACGGCCACCACCAGGTCCGGGGCGTCCCGCAGCAGGGTGTCCACGTCGAGAGCGGTCCCCGCCCCCACGTAGACCACCTCGTCCGGCGGGAGTTCACCCGCCTTCGCCGGGTCGAGTCCGGCGCCGTCGTGGCCGGAGCCGAAGACGCCCCGGGGCCGGACGCCCAAGTCCCACAGGGTGGCGCCCGCCTGGACGTACGCCAGCACCCGCGAGGGACGCCGGTCCGCCTCCGACACCCGGCCCCGGTCGTCCGAGAAGTGCCACCCGCTCTGTTCCGCCACGTTCCCACCCCTCGATCCGCCGTCCGCTCAGCCCTACCCCTTCGCACAGATGTACCTGCCCAACTCCTCGCCACCGCACCCCTCACCCTTCGGCCCGGCGGCGGGCGCGCCCCCCCGGACGGCTCCCAGCAGCACGGGTACGGCTCCGACTCCCTTACCGCGCACTCCACTTGCACCGCTTCGGGCGCGTCGGCCCCCGCCGAACCGGGCGGGGCGGGTCCGGTCGCCCCGTTTCGTCCCGCGCCGATCAAGAAACACTGTTGGCGACCGGCTCACCCCGCCCGGACGGAAGGATGCGCCCATGCCCGCGACCGCTTTCAAGGTGGCCCTGTCCCTGCCCCTCGTCGCCGCACTCGGCCTCGCACCGTCGGCGGGCAGACCCGCCCACGAGACCGCGTCGAGCATCACCCGGGCGGCGGGGGCCCGGCCGGCCGGCCGCTGCCCGGTGGTCGACGTACTGGCCGTGTACACGCCGAAGGCCGCGGCGGCCGTGGGCGGCGCACACCGGGTACAGGTCTCGGCCCAGGAGATCGCCACCCGCATGAACCAGTCCCTGCTCGCGAGCGGGGTCTGCGGCTCCATCCGGATCGTCCACCCGTACACGGCGAAGGGGTACGAGGGTTCCGACGAGTTCGACCCCGCTTACGACGGGCTCCGCGAGGGTGACGACCCCGCCCTGGGGCCGAAGGCCCGGCAGCGCCGCGACCGTTACGGCACCGACCTCGTGACGCTCGTGGTGGACGCGTCCGGGCGGGGTGGCGGCACCGGGGACTACACCCCGGACCTGACCGCGTCCTCGGACGCGTACGCCTACGCGGTGGTGGACGTCCAGGGCATCGCACTCGACTCGGCCAGCCATGAGATCGGCCACAACCTGGGCCTGGCCCACGACCGTACGACGCTCGCCGACGGGTCCGAGGGAGCCATGGAGGTCAGCAGCACCCGCCCGTACAACACCGGCTGGGTCACCGAGGACCGGGAGTACTACACGATCATGGCCTACCGGTCCGCCTGCGGTGACGACTGCCACCGCGTCAGTCGCTTCTCCAGTGCCGAGGGCACGTGGAAGGGCAGGCGCCTCGGGAACACGGCCAACGACAGCGCCCGGGTGCTGCGGGAGACGATGCCGATCGTGGCCGGGTACCGCACCGCCCCGTGACCCGGCAGGCCCCGCGCCCCCGCGCCGCCCTACAGCCCGGCGCTGTCGGTGCTCCGGCCCAGGTAGGTCAGCACCCCGGGGTCGGGCACGTCGATCTCGTGGAACCCGAGCCGGTCGTAGAAGAGCCTGGCCGGCTTGTTCGCCGTCAGCATCGAGAGGTACACGTCGGCGACCCCCTTGGCGCGCAGGGCGTCGAGGAACGCGCGCATCAGTTCCCGTCCGTGGCCCTTGCGCTGCCAGGGCGGCAGGAGGTCGATGTGCAGATGGGCGGGGTAGTCGGCGACCTGCGGGCCGAGCATGTGCTCGGGGCGGTGCAGGAGCGCGACCATCTCCTCGGTCGGCGTGGTGGGCGGTTCGCCGGAGGCCGGGAACCGGCCGGCCACCAACGGCAGCCAGCGCTCCCGGAAGGCGGCGGCGAACGCCGTGGTGTCGGCCGTGCCCAGGACGTATCCGACCGCCTGACCCGAGCCGTCGTCCAGTACGAACGCCAGGTCGGGTTCGAGGTACGCGTACGGTGCGGCGAACAGCGAGGGCATCAGCTCCTGATCGGCGTACAGATGCCGGGAGTCACCACCGTTGTCGGCGGTCCGGACACAGATGTCGGCGAGCGCGGCGCGGTCGCCGGGGCGGTAGGAGCGTATGTACGCGAGCTGTCCCATGGCGGGGAGCATGCCACCTTGGGAGCGCTCCCACAAGGTCCTCGGGTCACCGCTCCACACGTCCCGGCGAGGGCCCCTCAGCGACCGGTCAGAGCTCCTCGCCGGACCCGTCGCCGGACCCTTGCGGCGGCACTGTCGGACGTACGCCGCGGGCTCTCCGCTCCGCCGCCAGCTCGGCGTTGAACTGCGCTCCGGCCAGCAGGGCCAGGTTGGTGAACCAGACCCAGATGAGAAAGACGACGAGCCCGGCGAGCGAGCCGTACAGCCGGCTGTAGGCGCCGACGTGCGTCGCGTAGAGCGCGAATCCCGCGGAGGCGACGAGCCAGAGCACGGCCGCGAGCACCCCGCCGGGCAGCCCCTGCCGCGTACCGCGCACCGAACGCGGTCCCGTCCTGAAGAGGACGGTGATGAGACAGGTGACCAGCACCAGCAGAACGGGCCACTTGAGGAACCACCACAAGGTCTGTCCCGCTTCCGCGAGCCCGATCCGGCGGGCCGCCCAACGGGCCAGCGGCCCGGTGAGCACCAGCACGAACGCGCTGGTCAGCATCAGGAGGAGCAGCCCGATCGCCGAGGCGACGATGGTGTGGGCGTTGCGCAGCGCGGGCCGGGTGTCGCGCTCGTGGTGCATGGCGTGCAGGGCCCGGCGGAAGACCGCGAGGTAGCTGGAGGCCGACCAGACCGCGCTGACGCTGCCGGTGGCGACCAGGACCCAGCCCGCGGCGCGCTGCTCGGTTGCGGCCAGCAGCGGCTGCCGCAACGCCGCGCCGGACTCCGCCGGGGCGAAGGCCGTGATGTCCGCGATCAGCGCGGCCGTGGCGCCGGGACTGGCCAGCCCGATGACGGAGACGGTGACCAGCAGTGCGGGCAGCAGGGCGAGGATCGCGTAGTACGTCTGAGCGGCGGCCCAGTCGGATATGTCGTCGTTCCACAGCGAGACGGGGGTCCGCCGCAGCGCGGCGGACCAGGCGGCGGCGCGGCCGGCCTGGTGGGCTCCAACGCTGATCAGCCACTGGGAGGCGGGGCGGCGCCTGCCGAAACCGGATGACGCACGGAGGATCGATCTGGCGTTGAAGACGGACGGGTTC
>NZ_JBSFVR010000290.1:0-9702 GCF_053592415.1 Streptomyces sp. NPDC002690
CCGCGCCCTCGCCGACGATCGTCTCGTGCTTGTCGTACGGGTACTCGGGGTACAGGTCCGCGATCTGCTTCGCCGTGAGCCTGCTGGTCATCAGCCGGCGGCTCCTCGGGCACCGCCTCCTGGGGGTGGGCGGTCCACAAGGCGGCCACCGGTCTCGCCGTCCGGCTCGCCACGCACCGCGGGCCGCTGCCCGCCGAGGGGATCACGGTGCGCGCCGACACGTCGGAGGAGACCGGCGCGGAGTCCCCGTACTCCCGGCACGCCTTCGGCGCCCACTTCGCCGAGACCGCCGTCGACTCGGTCACCGGCGAGATCCGGGTGCGCCGGCTGCTCGGCGTCTACGCCGCCGGACGCATCCTCAACTCCCGTACCGCGCGCTCCCAGTTCATCGGAGGCATGGTCATGGGCATTGGGATGGCGCTCACCGAGGGCAGCACCCTGGACCCGGTGTACGGCGACTTCACCGAGAGCGACCTCGCCGCTTACCACGTACCGGCCAACGCCGACGTGCCGGCCGTCGAGGCGCACTGGATCGACGAGGACGACCCCCACCTCAACCCGATGGGCAGCAAGGGCATCGGCGAGATCGGCATCGTCGGCACCGCCGCCGCCATCGGCAACGCCGTCCGCCACGCCACCGGCGCGCGGCTGACCGAACTGCCGCTCACCCCGGACAAGGTCCTGCCGTACCTGCCCTGAGCGCCGCCGAGGGGCTCCGTACCCCGTGGGAGCCGCTTCCACCAGCGGCGATGGGCCAACTGTTGCGCACCCGGGCCGGCGGCGTCACTCTGAGGAGTGACACAGAAGTGATGGCCGCTCACGCTTCGTGCTCAGGGGCCGTCGGTGATTCCACGACGGAGACGCACGTGGGCCTCGCGGTGAGGAGCCCCGACGATGACCGTTCCACTCGACCGGCACTATCTGGTCGAACTGCAGGTGTCGGCAGAACGCGTTTCCCAGCTGCGGCGCATCGTCGCGGCGCACCTGCGGCACTGGAGTCTCGAACTGCACGTCCGCCCGGTCTGCCGGGCGTTGGAGGAACTCCTGACCAACGTCCACCGGCACGTCGGCGGCGACAACGAGTGCGTCATCGAGCTCCGCTGGACCGGCCGCCATCTGACGGTGGCCGTGGCCGACAACGGCGAGGGTATGCCGAGACTGCTCACCACCGGCGGCGGACTGAGCCGGGTCATGGCGCTCAGCGACAGCTGGGGCACCTGCCGGACGGACGACGGCAAAGTCGTCTGGTTCACCCGCTACGCCGAGGTGCCGCGTCCGACCGGCCTGCTGCCCCGCGGGCCGCTGGACGGAACACCCGAGTTCCGTCCGCTGCCTTGCGCGGCTCCCGCCTGACCGTTCCGTTCCCCCTGCCCGGCCGTTCCGGATCGCGTGCCCCCGGCGCGCATGATCCGCGACGGCCGGGTAGGTGCTGCGTCGGGGCCCGCGTTGCGCCGGGCGCGAAGGCGCGGGACGGTCGAAGAACCCAGGCAAGGAGGCCACACCCATGCCCATCGCGACGGTCAACCCCGCGAACGGCGAAACGCTGAAGACGTACGACGCGATCGGCGCCGAGGAGATCGAACGGCGGATCGCCACCGCGTACGACACCTTCCGCACCTACCGCACCACAGGATTCGCCGAGCGGGCCGCCCTGCTGGAGAAGGCCGCCGACCTGCTGGACACGGACCGCGACGCCATCGCCCGCACGATGACCCTCGAAATGGGCAAGCCGCTCGCGGCGGCCCGCGCCGAAGCGGCCAAATGCGCCAAGGCCATGCGCTGGTACGCGGCCAACGCCGAGCGGCTGCTGGCCGACGAACACCCTGCCGACGACGACGTCGAGGACTCCGGAGCCAGCCGCGCCCGGGTGCACTACCGGCCGCTCGGTGTCGTCCTCGCGGTGATGCCGTGGAACTTCCCGCTCTGGCAGGTGGTCCGTTTCGCGGCGCCCGCACTGATGGCGGGCAACGTCGGGCTCCTCAAGCACGCGTCGAACGTCCCGCAGACCGCCCTCTACCTCGGCGACCTGTTCCGCCGGGCCGGCTTTCCCACCGGTGCCTTCCAGACGCTCCTGATCGGCTCCGGCGCCGTCGAGGCCGTCCTGCGCGACGACCGGGTGGCAGCCGCCACCCTCACCGGCAGCGAGCCCGCGGGCCGCTCCGTCGCCGCGACCGCCGGGGACACGGTGAAGAAGACCGTCCTCGAACTCGGCGGCAGCGACCCCTACCTCGTCATGCCCTCCGCCGACATCGAACGGGCCGCGAAGACCGCCGTCACCGCCCGGGTCCAGAACAACGGCCAGTCCTGCATCGCCGCCAAGCGGTTCATCGTCCACACCGACGTGTACGACGCCTTCGCCGAACGCTTCACCGCCGCCATGGACGCCCTCACCGTCGGCGACCCACTCCTGGAGTCCACCGATGTCGGCCCGCTCTCCACCGAGCAGGGCCGCGCCGACCTGGAGGAACTCGTGGACGACGCCCTCGGCAGGGGAGCGGAGGCCCTCTGCGGCGGCGGACGGCCCGCAGGCCTCGGCGGAGAACTGGAACAGGGCTGGTTCTACGCGCCCACCGTCCTGGCGGGCATCACCCCGCAGATGCGGATCCACCGCGAGGAGACCTTCGGACCGGTGGCCACCCTCTACCGGGTCTCCGGACTCGAAGAGGCCCTGGAGATCGCCAACGACACCCCCTTCGGCCTCAGTTCCAACGTCTGGACCCGGGACCCGGACGAGATGGAGGCTTGCGTCCGCGACCTGGAGGCCGGCGGTGTCTTCTTCAACGGCATGACCGCCTCCCACCCCGCACTGCCCTTCGGCGGGGTGAAGCGCTCCGGCTACGGCCGGGAGCTCGCCGGCCACGGCATCCGGGAGTTCTGCAACGCGACCACCGTCTGGTACGGCCCCACGGGGGACGACGGGGCGTGACCCCGCCCGCCGCTGCCCGCCCCGTACTCCGCCCGCACCGTACCCGCCCGCCGCCGGCCGGCGTCATGTCCGACTCCCAGGAGGAGAACCCTCGTGACCACCAGCAACGCCGGGCAGCCGGCACCCTCCGACGCCCCGCCCGGTTCCACCGCGCCCGGCTCCACCACACTCGGTGACGCGGAACTCGCCGCCCTGGACGCTCACTGGCGGGCCGCCAACTACCTCGCGGCGGGGCAGATCTACCTCATGGCGAACCCGCTGCTGGAGCAGCCACTCGCCCGCGAGCACATCAAGCCGAGGCTGCTGGGCCACTGGGGCACCTCACCCGGGCTCAACCTCGTCCACACCCACCTCAACCGGGTGATCAAGGCGAGGAACCAGCCGACGCTCTGCGTCTGGGGACCCGGACACGGCGGCCCCGCCGTACTCGCCAACTCCTGGCTGGAGGGCAGCTACTCCGAGACGTACCCCGACATCAGCAGGGACGCCGAAGGCATGGGGGCGCTGTTCAAGCAGTTCTCCTTCCCCGGCGGAGTACCGAGCCACGTGGCGCCTGAGACACCCGGCTCCATCCACGAGGGCGGCGAGCTGGGCTACGCCCTCGCCCACGCCTACGGCGCCGCCCTCGACCACCCCGGCCTGCTCGTCGCCTGTGTCATCGGCGACGGAGAGGCCGAGACCGGCCCCCTCGCGGCCTCCTGGCACTCCAACAAGTTCCTCGACCCGGTGCACGACGGAGCCGTCCTGCCGATCCTCCACCTCAACGGCTACAAGATCGCCAACCCGACGGTGCTCGCCCGCCTCCCCGAGGACGAACTCGACCAGCTGTTGCGCGGATACGGCCACGACCCCCTCCACGTGAGCGGCGACGACCCCGAGGACGTCCACCGCGCGCTGGCTGCCGCGCTGGACGCGGCGGTGGACCGGATCGGCGAGATCCAGCGCGCCGCACGGGGCGGACGGTCCACCGAGCGGCCCCGGTGGCCGATGATCGTCCTGCGTACGCCCAAGGGCTGGACCGGTCCGGCCGAGGTCGACGGGCTGCCCGTCGAAGGAACCTGGCGCGCCCATCAGGTCCCGCTCTCCGGGGTCCGCGACAACCCCGAGCACCTGCGGCAACTGGAGGCATGGCTGCGTTCCTACCGGCCCGAGGAACTCTTCGACGACGCCGGTCGCCCCACCGCCCAAGTGCTCGCGGCGATCCCCGAAGGCGACCTCCGGCTCGGCGCGACCCCGTACGCCAACGGCGGACTGCTGCTGCGCGATCTGCCGGTGCCCCCGCTGGACGACCACGCCGTCACCGTCGACAAGCCCGGCGCCTCGTCCCACGAACCCACCCGGGCGCTCGGCCGACTTCTCGAAGGCGTCATGGAGGCGACCTCGGAGCGCCGGGACTTCCGGCTCGTCGGCCCGGACGAGACCGCGTCCAACCGGCTCGACGCCGTGTACGGCGCGACCGGCAAGGGCTGGCAGGGGAAGATCCTCCCGACCGACGAACACCTCGCCCGGGACGGCCGGGTCATGGAGATCCTCTCCGAACACCTCTGCCAGGGCTGGCTGGAGGGCTATCTGCTCACCGGGCGCCACGGGCTCTTCTCCAGCTACGAGGCGTTCGCCCACATCGTCGACTCGATGGTCAACCAGCACATCAAATGGCTGCGCACCTCGCGACGGCTGCCCTGGCGCCGTCCCGTCGCCTCGCTCAACTACCTGCTCAGCTCGCACGTGTGGCGACAGGACCACAACGGCTTCTCCCATCAGGACCCCGGATTCGTCGACCACATCCTCAACAAGAGCCCCGAAGTCGTGCGCGTCTACCTGCCGCCGGACACCAACACCCTGCTCTCCACCGCCGACCACGTGCTGCGCAGCCGCGACTACGTCAACGTGGTCGTCTGCGGCAAGCAGCCGACCTTCGACTGGCTGACCATGGACCAGGCGCGCGTCCACTGCGCCCGCGGCGCCGGGGTGTGGGAGTGGGCGGGCACCGAGGACGGCAGCCGCGAACCCGACGTGGTACTGGCCTGCGCGGGGGACGTCCCCACCCTGGAGACCATGGCCGCCGCCGACCTGCTCCGGCGCCATCTGCCCGACCTCGCCGTACGCGTGGTGAACGTCGTGGACATGACCCGGCTGCTGCCGCACGGCGAACACCCGCACGGCATGCCCGACAACGAGTACGACGCGCTCTTCACCCGGGACAAGCCGGTCATCTTCGCCTACCACGGCTATCCCTGGCTGATCCACCGCCTCGCCTACCGCCGGGCCGGCCACGCCAACCTCCACGTGCGCGGCTACAAGGAGGAGGGCACGACCACCACCCCCTTCGACATGGTGGTCCGCAACGACCTCGACCGCTACCGGCTCGTCATGGACGTGGTCGACCGGGTGCCCGGACTCGGTGTCCGCGCGGTCGCCGTACGCCAAGCCATGGCCGACGCGCGGACCCGTCACCACGCCTACATCCGTGAATTCGGCGAGGACATGCCCGAGGTGGCCGATTGGACCTGGACCGGCTGATCCGGCGCATGCCCGCCGGGGCCGCCCGCACGCCGGGGCGGCCCCGGCCCGCTCTCCTCACGCCGTACGCGATGAGCGATCATGGCCGGGCCGAACGCTTGCCCCAAGGAGAGCCGAACCGATGACACTGCGCTGCGCCGTACTCGACGACTACCAGTCCGTCGCCACCACGGCCGCCGACTGGTCCCCGCTGGCCGGCCGGGTGGACGTCGTCGCCTTCCCGGAGCACTTCGCCACCGACGACGAACTCGCGGCGGCGCTGGCGGACTTCGACATCGTGGTGACCCTGCGCGAACGCGTCCCCTTCCCGGCCGGCCTGCTCGACCGGCTGCCGCGCCTGCGTCTCCTCGTCGCCTCCGGCATGCGCAACACCGTCATCGACCACGAGGCCGCCGCGCGCAACGGAGTCACCGTGTGCGGCACCGCCAGCTCCTTCGCCCCGCCGGTGGAGCTCACCTGGGCCCTGCTGCTGGGCCTCGCCCGCGGCATCGTCCCGGAGGCCACCGCGCTGCGCACCGGCGGACCCTGGCAGTCGACCGTCGGCGCCGACCTGCACGGGCGGCGCCTGGGCCTGCTCGGGCTCGGCCGGATCGGCAGCCGGGTTGCCGCGGTCGGGCTCGCCTTCGGCATGGACGTGACCGCCTGGAGCCCGAACCTCACCGCCGAGCGGGCGGCGGAGGTGGGCACCGGACTCGCCGCCTCCAAGGAGGAGCTCCTCGCCACCAGCGACTTCGTCTCCGTCCACCTGGCGCTGGGCGACCGCAGCCGGGGCCTGATCGGCGCCCGGGAGCTGGCGCTGATGGGCCCGGACGCCTACCTCGTCAACACCTCCAGAGCCGCCATCGTCGACCAGGACGCCCTGCTCGCGGCCCTGCACGACGGCGCCATCGCGGGCGCCGCCGTCGACGTCTTCGACACCGAGCCCCTCCCGGCGGACCATCCGATGCGCACCGCACCCCGCCTGTTGGCCACCCCGCACCTGGGATACGTCTCCCGCGCCAACTACGCGCGCTACTACGGCGATGCGGTCGAGGACATCGAGGCGTACCTCGCGGGCGAACCGGTCCGGCTCCTGGAGGCGTGAACCGGACCGGTGGATCGCGGGGCGGACTCAGTAGCGCAGCACCGCCGCGATCCCGTGGTGCTCGTTCAGGGTGTCGTCCGGGAGGAACACGACCTCGGCTCCGCTGTCCAGGGCGGCTTCGACGATTTCGTCCACCACGTCCTCGCGCACCGTCGTGTCGCCCGGTGCAACCTCCTCGTCGCCCACCGGGACGAGGTGCCCCTCGGTCAACCGCACGGTCTTCTGGAAGTGCTCCTCCACCACGACCAGCCCGGCGCGTCCCTCCTGCACGGCGGTCCACACCTCGTCCAGCCCGCCCGCGAAGGTCTTGGCCCCGCGCGCGCCGTCCAGCCGGGCGCGCACCTCGGCGCCACGGCGTTCCGCGTGCTCCTCCATCGCCGTACCGAGTTCAGCCAGCAGGGCGGCCGGCGTGATGTCGGCCGGCGCCCCCTTGGCGACCCGGCCGACGGCCGCGTGGGCGCCCTCGCCGGCGTTGTCCAGCAGCGCGAGCGCGGGCGGCAGCCCGACCAGGTACAGGGGGCGTGGGTCGGCGGCGAGCACGGCGCGCAGTCTCTCGTCGGCGGTACGGAAGAACTGGCGGGTCTCCTCGTCGGTGTACGTGCTCGGGGTGTCGCCGATCCGCTCCATCCGCTGCGGGTTGGGTGCCTCGCTGGGGGCGGTCAGCGGGAAACCGCCCTTCTCCTCCAGATGCACGGAGTCCGCCGTGCCGCTCCAGAGGGCCGCGTGGTCGGCGGCGATGGTCAGCGCCCAGTACGGCTGCGACTGCGCCTTGGCGGCGACCAGGTTGCGGGTCAGATAGGTGTCGCTCAGCACCACCCGCTCCGGAGCGGTACGCGGCAGCTGCCAGATCTGGTACTCCTCCGTGCTCACCAGGAGCACCAGGGACTCCAGGGCCCGGAGCGGGTCCACCTCGTCGACCGCCCGGTCCAGCTGCGCCCGAAGGGCGATGGCTGTGGCGCGCGACACCTGCGGATCGGCGTCGATGCGGCCGGCGGCCTCGGCAACCAGATTGCGCAGCCGGAGGGCGTCCTGGGCGCTGTCCTGAGTGCGTCGGTGGTGTGTGGGCATCGTCAGGGACAGGACCGGATAGGTGCGGGTCGCCCGCAATTCCTTGAGCACTCCGGTGGTCAGGGCGTCCGTGTCCATCGTTCCCTCCCAGGGGTTCGATTCCGGTGGAGGGCCGGCGCGGTGTGCCGCGGGGCCCGGGCCGTTCCCCGCTCCTGGTGACGGAAGGCCCGACGAGTCAATTCATACCTTTTCATCCTAATATGGGCCAATTAGTAGGTATCGCGCTCGTGCTCGGGAGGCAGCGGTATGTCCACCCTCACCGTGTGGAAGTTCCGGACGGCGGACGCCGCGGAGAACGTGGAGGCGTCGCTCACGTCCCTGCAGAAGGAGGGGCTGATCAGAATCATCGACGCGGCCGTCGTCAGCTGGCCCGCCGACCGGGCGAAGCCCCGCACCCGACAGCTCCGCAGTCTGGTCGGCGCCGGGGCCCTCGGCGGCACCTTCTGGGGAATGCTCTTCGGGCTGCTCTTCCTGATGCCGCTGCTCGGAGCGGCCATCGGCGCCGCGGCCGGGGCGCTGGGCGGCAAGCTCGCCGACGTGGGGATCGACGACGACTTCATCGACGAGGTCAAGGGGCAGGTCACGCCCGGGACTTCCGCGCTCTTCCTGCTCACCGTGGACGAGGTCACCGACCGCATCGGGGCCGCGCTCCCCGGCGGTGGTGCCGAGCTGCTCCACAGCAACCTGGACGCAGCGAGCGAGGAGAGGCTCCGCAGCGTCTTCGCCGAGGACGTCGAGGACGCCGAGGCGGGCAGCAGCGGCGCCGGAGGCCCCGGAGCCACCGACGGGGACAGGTGAGTCCGGCCGGCGCGGAGCAGCCCGGAGCGCGGTTCGCGTCCGGCGTGCCGTCCGGGCCACCGTTTCCCTCGGACGGCGCCGGACCGGGAGCCGCCGGTGCGGTGACCGTCGCCCTCGGCGAATTGCGGGCGCGGTTCGCGGGGATGCGGCAGGGCGAAGTGGCCTCCTACATTCCCGAGTTGACCCGGGCCGACCCGGACGCCTTCGGGCTCGCCCTGGTCAGCATGGACGGTCACGTCTACAGCGCCGGCGAGGCGCGTACCCCCTTCACCGTGCAGTCCGTCTCCAAGCCGTTCGTCTACGCCCTGGCGCTGGCCGAGCTGGGGCTGGACGAAGTGTCGGCCTGGGTCGGGTCGGAGCCCAGCGGTGAGGCGTTCAACGCCATCAACCTGGAGCGCGGAACCGGCCGGCCGGCCAACGCCATGGTCAACGCGGGCGCCCTGGTCGCCTCCTCGCTGGTCCCCGACACCCCGGAACACCCTCGGTTCGAGCGCATCCTGACGTTCCTGGGCCGGTTCGCGGGAAGGGCCCTGGACGTCGACGAGGCGGTGTACCGCTCCGAGTCCGCGACCGGTGACCGCAACCGGGCGCTCGCCTACCTCGTCCGCAGTGCCGGAGGGCTCCCCGTCGATCCGGTCACCGCCACCGGGACGTACTTCCGGCAGTGCGCGGTACGGGTGACCGCCGTGGACCTCGCGGTCATGGCGGCCACCCTGGCGCACGGCGGTGTCAACCCGGTGACCGAGGACCGGGTCGTGTCCGAGGAGGTCGCGGCCCAGGTGCTGGCCGTCATGGCCACCTGCGGGATGTACGACGCGTCGGGGGAGTGGCTGCTGCGCGTGGGGCTGCCGGCCAAGAGCGGGGTCTCGGGCGGGCTGATCGCCGCCGGTCCCGCACGGTTCGGGCTCGCCGCCTACAGCCCGCCGCTCGACGCCGCGGGGACCCCGGTGCGCGGGCGGGCCGCCTTCGCCGCCCTCTCCGAACGCCTCGGACTCCATCTGATGCTCAACCCCGCGCTGCCCGGTTCCACCGTCACGCTCGTCACCACCGGCGAGGACCCGCCGCCCGGCAGTGGCCCGGGGGAGGCGGGGCGGGTGGCGGTCGTGGCCGCTCAGGGGTCGCTGGACTTCACCGCCGCCGAGCGGGTGCTGTACGGACTCGACGAGGCCGGCTCCGGTGGTGCCCCCTCCGTGGTGCTGGATCTGCGTCAGGTGAACGGGATCGAGCCGGTGGCGTACGCGATGCTCCGGCAGGGACTGGCCCGGCTGGAGCGGGCGGGGCACCACGTGGCCCTGGTCGATCCGGC
>NZ_JBSFVR010000291.1:0-9653 GCF_053592415.1 Streptomyces sp. NPDC002690
GTGGCGCCGTCGGTGTTCCCGCCGGCGTCACCGCCGACGGCGCCACCGCCCGGGACGGCGCGCCCCGCGCCCTCTGGAGCGCCTCGCTCTTCCCGGCGGACCTGGGGTTCCCGGCGTCCGGCCCCGGGCGCATTCCCTCGGGTCTCGGCCGGCGGCTCACCGGAACAGGGCTGCCGGATCCGGGGGCCCATCCGCCGGGGTCAGCCGCGTACCTGCCGTCCCGGGGGCGGACCGGCTGAAGCGGTGCGGGCCGGACACACCGGCTCGGAGCTCCCCGGGCCGGCCCGGGGAGCGTCTCGGGGGGGGCGACCCGCACCACCCCTCGGACACCCGTTCGGACCCCCGCTCGCCTGTCGGTGGCGCCCCTTAAAGTGCCCCCATGACGTCCGAGCCGCCCGTGCAGACCCCCGTGGTCGAACTCTCCGCCGATCAGGCCCGCCGGATCGCGCTGCGCGCGCAGGGATTCCTGGGAGCGCCCGACCGCCGCGCAGGAGTGCCCGGGGTGCTGCGCCACCTCGGAGCCGTCCAGCTCGACACCATCTCGGTGCTGGCCCGTTCCCACGAGCTCGTGCCGTACGCGCGGCTCGGCGGGATCGGCCGCAAGGCGGTGGAGGAGGCGTACTGGTCGGGTGGTCGCGCCTTCGAGTACTGGTCGCACGCCGCGTGCGTGCTGCCGGTCGAGGAATGGCCGCACTTCGCCTTCCGCCGCCGCGCCTACCGGGACCGCCCGCAGTGGCACCACGAGCTGCCCGCCGGCACGTACGACACCGTGATCGCGCAGCTGCGCGCCGAGGGCCCGCTCACCGCGACCCAGCTGGGCGGCGCGAAGAACGGCGGTGAGTGGTGGGACTGGTCCGCGACCAAGGTGGCGGTCGAACGCGCCCTGATGTACGGCGAGGTGGTCTGCACCGAACGCCGGGGCTGGAAGCGGGTCTACGACCTCGCCGAGCGGGCGATCCCCGACCGTTTCCTGCACGACGACCTGAGCGACGAGGAGTGCCGGCGCCGGCTCGTCGCGCTCGCCGGCCGCTCGCTGGGTGTCGGCACCCGCTCCGACCTCGCGGACTACCACCGGCTGAAGGCCGAGGACTTCGACGCCGTGGTGGCCGGCTCCGGCCTCGTGCCGGTGACGGTGGAGGGCTGGGGGAAGCCCGCGTGGGCCGATCCGGAGGCGCTGGCCGCCGAACCGCGCGGACGCCACCGCACGACGCTGCTGTCGCCGTTCGACTCCCTGATCTGGGAACGCGCGCGCACCGAGCGGATCTTCGGGTTCACCCACCGCTTGGAGGCGTACACCCCGAAGCCCAAGCGGGTGCACGGCTACTTCGCCATGCCCCTGCTCGCCGGCGGGCGGCTCCAGGGCCGCGTCGACCCGGCGCGCGAGGGCACCACGCTGGTCGCCCGTCAGGTGTCCCTGGCGAGCCCCAAGGCGGTGGCGCCGATGGCCGAGGCGCTCGTGGAGGCGGCCTCCTGGGTCGGCTGCACGGACGTACGGCTGGAGCGGGTGGACCCCCCCGGGCTGCGGGAGCCGCTGACCGGGGCGGTCGGGGCGGAGTTCTCCGCCGCGCGCCGGTGACGGGACGCCCACGGATCGCGGGACGGCCCGGCGGATCTCACCGGATCTCGAGGATCTTCTCCCGCATGGCATAGACCACGGCTTCCATCCGGGAATGGAGCTGGAGCTTCTCCAGGATATTGCGCACGTGGTTCTTCACCGTGTTCTCGGAAATGAACAACTGCTTCGCGATGTCGCGGTTGTTCTTGCCGGTGGCCACGAGTTTCAGGACTTCGAGTTCGCGGTCGGTGAGCCGGGGCGCCGGAAGGAGTCGCCGGTCGTCGGTGCGCTGGATCATCGATTTGAACTCGGTGAGGAGTTTCGACGCCATCGACGGGCTGATCTGGGACTGCCCGTCGGCGACGGCCCGGATCGCCGTGGACACCTCGTCGGTGGAGATCTCCTTGAGCAGATATCCGGTCGCGCCGGCTTTGATCGCGTCGTAGAGGTCGGCCTCCTCGTCGCTGATCGTCAGCATGATGATCTTCGCGCTGGGGGCCACCTCCTTGATGGCGGTGCATGCCTCGATGCCGCCGCGCTTGGGCATCCGCACGTCCATCAGCACGATGTCGGGCAGCAGGTCGGCCGCCTTGTCGACCGCTTCCGCGCCGTCCCCCGCCTCACCGACGACCTGGATGTCCTCCTCCTGTTGGAGCACGATCTCCAGCCCTCTGCGGAAGAGCGCGTGATCGTCCACCACCAGGACCCTGATGGGTTCCTTGCGGGGCGAGGTGTCCTCGTCCGCGCCGGCTCGGGTACGGGCAGCTTCTCCGGAAACATTCGTGTCGCGCACGGGCCCGAAGGTGTCCGCCATCGTTCCTCCCCCTGAAGGCCACGGCCTGAAATCACACACGGTCGCCAACGGCACTGCACCGCATACCGATTGGCTCGGGGGGCCATGCTTTCATGCCCGGCCGCCGGAACGGGGTCCCGTGGTCGCACGCCGGTGCCCCCGGGGGCGCGCACGCACTCCAGGGGGCACCGCGAAGACGGATCGTCAGCCGCCGAGCGCACCGCCCGCGCCACCGGCCTCGTCCGAGGCCAGAGGGTCGGTCCTCAGGTGGATGACACCGTAGTCGTAGGCGTGCCGCCGGTAGACGACGCTGGGTTCCTTGGTCTCGGCGTCGACGAACAAGTAGAAGTCGTGGCCGACCAGTTCCATCTCGTAGAGCGCCTGGTCGAGCAGCATCGGGGCCGCCACGTGCGTCTTCTCGCGCATCACCAGAGGACCTTCGCCCTGTACTTCCAGCGAACCGACCCTCGTGGTGGGCACCTCTTCGGCGAGCTGTTCGTTGACCAGCTCGCCGTCCTCGTCGAACGCGGCCGTGCCCGGCACCACGTCGGCGACCTCGGCGGCCGACAGACGGCCGTTGCCGCGGCGGCTGTAGCGCTTGTCGTGCTGCTTGCGCAGCCGCGCCTCCAGCTTGCCGGTGGCCAGGTCCAGCGCCGCGTACGCGTCGCCCGCAGCCGCTTCGGCCCGGATGACCGGACCGCGCGAGCGGAGCGTGATCTCCACCCGGTCGGAACGGTCGGCCTGACGGGGATTCGGCTCCTTGGACACCTCCACGTCGAGGCTGATGACCTTGCCATCGAACTTCTGGATCTTGTCCAGCTTCAGCTTCTCGGCCACGTGCTTGCGGAACCGCTCGGGCACCTCGGTCTTGCGGCCCTTGACGACGATGTCCACGCAGAACTCCGTTCCCGGATCGCTCCGCAACGGTGGCGGAGCGCCTCCCTTTTGCACCAGGCTCCAGCGCTTTCCGGAGCCTCGGACTCGGTGACCTTCCACCTCCTCCTGCCCACCGACGGGTTCACCATCCCGCCGATCTTCCGACAGCTGAACTCCGGATGTAGGCCTGCCCGAAACCTGGTGGTGCGTTCGTCGAGGCCTGGGGTTCACCATTCCTCACCACCGAACATAGCGTGCCGAACGCCTTCTCGGCACCCGCTACTCACGCGTACCTCCGTTCAGGTCCCTTTACCCTTCTATCACCTGCGGAGATGAAAGATTTCTGTCAGTTCCGGTTTATTTCGAAAGCAGACGGAGAAGCTGCGACCACAGCTGCCCAGAGGTGCCGGTCCGCGCCCGTCCGGGGCAGGGCGGGCCCGACCGCACGGGCCGCCTCCGCCAGCGTCGCCCCGGTCGTCATCAGGTCGTCCACCAGCACCACCCGGCCCGCCGCGAGGAGCCGTTCGGAGCCGGGTACCGCCTCCAGCGCGCCCGCGAGATTGGCCCGCCGCTGGGCCGCCCGCAGCCCCGCCTGGTCGGCGACCCGGCGCCGCTGCCGCAGGACGGGAAGGACCCGCGCCGGGGTGCCCGAACACCGCAGCGCGGCGGTCGCCGCCAGGGCGATCCGGCGTACCGGGTCGTGCCCGCGCGCCGCGGTGGCCCGGCGGGCCGAAGGCACGGGCACGAGCAGCAGGGGTTCGCCCTCCCCGGAACACGCCCGCCCGGCCCGTACGGCAGCCGCGAGAGCACCACCGAGCGGTCGCGCCAGCGTCAGGGCGCCGCGCTCCTTGTGGGCCAGCAGGAGCGCGCGCACGGCGTTCTCGTACGGGGCGCCGGCGTGCACCACCGGCAGCCCGGGCGGCTCGGGCGAGGGCCGCACCCGGCGCGGCTCCCGGCCGCCCAGCCCTTCGGCGCACCCCGCGCACAGCTCCGTACGCGGGGTGCCGCAGCCCCCGCAAGCCACCGGCAGCACCAGTCCGGCCAACTCCCGCCACCACTCCCGCACGGATCCACCCTGCCCGCCGTCCCACGGCCGCGCCACCCCTGTGGACAACACCACGGGCCCCTCGCGCGCGGGACTCCGGCGGGCAGGCGGACCCCGACGGGCGCGCGGGCGCGACGGGCGCGACGGGCGCGACAGCGAGCGTGGGCGCGGGCCGGGCTCAGCCCGGGTAGACCAGCGAGGTGCCCTTCTTCAGCACGGTCTGCCAGTTGTCGCCGGGCGACAGCTTCACGATGCCGTCGCTCATGGTGTCCGCCATCAGCGGCAGGAGCTCGTCGTCGGCAGCGGCGATCGACTCCACCTGGTTGACGCCGGGCAGCACCTCGGAGGACGACGTGGACCCGTCCGCCTGCACGTAACGCACCTGCTGGACCCCGCCCTCCTCCTTGCCGACGACGACGAGCCGGCCGCGTCCGGACCAGGAGACCGCGGTGACGTCGGTCAGCTGCGGCGCGGCCTGGCGCAGGTCCTGTACGGAGACCTCCTGCGCCTCGCCGGAGCCGACCCTCTCGACCCGGCCGATCTTCAGCGTCCGGTGGCCTTCCTTGCCCACGAGCAGCGCGATCCGGACGCCGTCCGCCGACATCCGGAGTGCCTCGATCCGGTCACCACCGAGGCCCGGGACCGCGACCTCCCGGGGCGCGCCCTCGCCTCCGGCCAGTCTGAGCAGCCGGGGGGCGTCCGGGTCGCGGTCGGCGACCCAGAGATCGCCCCTGCCGTCCCAGCTCGGCGCCGACAGACGGTCCTCGGCGGACGCCGCACCGCTGACGACCGGGGCCACGGCCGGCAGCTCGCTCTTCTCGACGATCGACGCGACGTACAGCCGTGACCGGTCCTCCGTCACCCCGGCGGCCTTCTCCTCGTCGCGGGAGACCCCGACCGCGCTCATCCGACGGGTGCCCTCGCCGAGCGGCCCGATCACCGGCACGGGGTCGCCGCCGCCCTTGGTCGAGCCGGGAATCAGCTGCACCTTCCCGTCGTCGACGAAGTACTGGCCGACGGGGGCGCCTGAGCCGCGGTCGGCGGCGAACCCGGACGCCTCCTCGGCGCCCAGCGAGCAGAGCACCTCCTGCCCGCTCTCCAGCTCCACCCGCTCGACACGGGCGGACGTCAGGTCCCGCAGGGTGAAGAGCACTTGGGCGGCCATCATCCGGCAGGCGGCCCGGCCGGTACCGGCGGCCTTCTTGTTGAGCGGCACCTTGAGGACGTTCTGGTCGTCGGGCGCCAGCGAGGTGACACCCTTCTGCAGCGTCGTACCGGCGGGGAAGCTGGAATCGACCACGGGCCGCAGCCAGTCGGTCGGCCCGTCGAGAAGGGTCCGGATGGTCTGCGTGGTGGCGTCCATCCGCGTCACGGGGTCGGTCCGGTTGCGTACGTAGACGGGGTCGGCGACCAGCGCGGCGGAACCGTCCGGCGTGCCGGCCGCGAAGTAGTAGGTGTTGACGGAACGGTAGAGCCGCTTGAAGTCGGACTGTCCCAGCACCAGGCCGTCCGGCACCGAGTCGATCCGCCACTCCTGCTTGCCGTCCGCACCCTTCTCGCGCACCAGGTGCAGGCTCTGCACGTAGTCGGCGGGCGCGAGCGGCTGGTACGAACTCTGCGCGTCGACCTCCGCCACCTTCTGGCCGCTGAGGGTGTACGTGGTGTCCGTCGCCTCGGGCTCCGGGCCCCGCAGGACGGGAGCGTTCCGGTTCGGCGCCTTGGCGAGCACGGTGGTGCCGGCGGCCGGGCGCCAGGTACGGGCCGCGTCCTGGGTCAGGTAGGTGCGGGTCGTCCGGAAGGAGGGGTCGTCGCTGGTCATCGACTCCAGGAAGCCGTCGACCACTTCGCCCGGCTCCGCGCCGGCGCGCGGCGGCACCGCGTAGACCTGCACCTGGGCGTCGCCGGCCTGGGAGGCGTCGACGGGCTTGACGTCCCCGACGACGGGCATGGACCCGCATCCGGCGAGCAGCAGGACGCCGAGGCCGAGCACCGCGGTCGTCCGCACGGTTCCGCGGCGGCGGCCGTCGTCACGACGGTCAGTACCCACGTCGGGTGTCCTCCTGGTCCGGGAACCGGTCCGGGCTCCGCTCCTGGGACTGCTCGGGGATCTGCGGTACGGGGGCCGGGCCGGGCCGCGCCACCACCCGCGCACCACTGCCGGGCAGCGCCGCGGGGTGGACCGAGGCGGGTGCCTGACGCGAGGGGCCGGGCCCGGCGGGCACGGAGAGGGTGGCACGGTCGGAGGAGCTGGGCTGGTGGGGCACGGCCATCACCCGGTGCCGGCCGTCGGCGTCGAAGGCGGCGTCCACCGCACCGGAACGCTCGCGGTCCGCGACGTTGCGCCGCGAGTCCTCGGGCTCCAGGGGTATCGGGGACCCGCGCAGCGGCTCGTCCGCCGTACGGGGGAGGGTGAGCCGGAACTGCGAGCCGCCACCCGGCTCGCCCCACGCCTGGAGCCAGCCGCCGTGCAGCCGGGCGTCCTCGACGGCGATGGACAGCCCGAGACCGGTGCCCCCGGTCGTACGGGCGCGGGCCGGGTCGGCCCGCCAGAACCGGTTGAAGACCCGCGTCGCCTCGCCGGGCTTCAGACCGACGCCGTAGTCGCGCACCGCGACGGCGACGGCGCCCTGGGCCGCGCCCATCCGCACCACGACGTCCCGGCCCTCGCCGTGTTCGACGGCGTTGACCACGAGGTTGCGCAGGACGCGCTCGACCCGCCGGGGGTCCGCCTCGGCCACGACCGGCTGTTCGTCGCCGACCACCCGGATGCGGGTGCCCTTCCGCTCCGCCAGGGGTTCGGCGCCGCCGATCACCCGGCGCACCACCGAGCGCAGATCGATCGGCTCGGCGTCCAGCGCCGCCGCCCCCGCGTCGAACCGGCTGATCTCCAGCAGGTCGGACAGGAGGGACTCGAACCGGTCGAGCTGATCGCCGAGAAGTTCGGCGGCACGGCCGGTGATCGGGTCGAAGTCCACCCGCGCCTCGTGGATGACGTCGGCCGCCATGCGCACGGTGGTGAGCGGGGTGCGCAGTTCGTGCGAGACGTCCGAGACGAAACGGCGCTGCATCCGGGAGAGCTCCTCCAGCTGCTGGATCTTCAGCTGGAGGTTCTGGGCCATCTTGTTGAAGGCCTCACCGAGCCGGGCGATGTCGTCCTCGCCGGTGACCTTCATCCGCTCCTGGAGCCGCCCGGCCGAAAGCCGCTCGGCGATCCCGGCCGCCATCCGTACGGGCGTGACGACCTGGCGCACCACGAACCAGGCGATGGCGCAGAGCAGCACCACGACGAAGAGCCCGGCGGTGGCCAGCGTCGTCTTGACCAGGGCCAGGGACTTCTCCTCCTGCGTGAGCGGGAAGAGGTAGTACAGCTCGTAGGGGTTGTGATCGATGTCGTAGAGCCGCTTGCCCACGACGAGGCCGGGCTGCGACTCCTTGCCGTACGAGTAGCGGATCAGGGAGTACGTCTGGAACGCCCCCGGTCCCTTGTCGACCGCCTCGCGCAGCCGGTCCGGGACGCTGGACGCCTCCACGCTGCCGGATCCGCGCGGGGCCCGGCTGGCGGTGCCGCGGCTCACGGAGTCCGGGCTGAGCGCCACCACGTTGAAGGCGTTGGTGCCGCCGCTGGCCAGCTGGTCGACGAGGTCGGTCCGCCAGGAGGTGTTGGCCGACATGCCGTCGGTGCCGTCCTCGCGGCCCGGTGTGAGGGGCTCGTTGGCCTTCGCCTGGGCCGCGGCGAACCCGCCGGCGGCCTGGGTCTGGGCGGCCTTGCCCTTGGCGTCGAGCAGGCCGTTGCGCACCTGCCCGATGACGACGAAGCCGAGCAGGAGCACGACGCCGAGCGACATCAGCAGGGTGCCCGCGACGACCCGCAGCTGGAGATTGCGGCGCCACACCCGCAGGGCGGGCAGCAGCGGCCGCCGCGACCAGCGCAGCAGAAGACGGGGGAACGGCCCTCCGGGCGTCCGGTCGGTGAACGACCGGACGCTCCGGGAGAGACGGGAACGACCTTGTCCGGCAGCCCGCTCCTCGGGGGCTCCGGGCTCCCCGGGGCCAGGAGCAGCGCTGCCTCGGGTCATGTCAGCTCGGTCCGGCCTTGTAGCCGACGCCACGCACGGTGACGACGATCTCGGGCCGCTCGGGGTCCTTCTCGACCTTGGAACGGAGCCGCTGGACGTGCACGTTCACCAGTCGGGTGTCCGCGGCGTGCCGGTAGCCCCACACCTGTTCCAGCAGGACCTCACGGGTGAAGACCTGCCACGGCTTGCGGGCGAGCGCGACCAGCAGGTCGAACTCGAGCGGGGTCAGGGCGATGGACTGCCCCTCCCGCTTGACGGAGTGCCCGGCAACATCGATGACCAGGTCACCGATGGTCAGCTGCTCGGGCGCCGGCTCCTCCGACCTCCGCAGACGTGCCCTGATCCTGGCCACCAGCTCCTTGGGCTTGAACGGCTTCACGATGTAGTCGTCGGCCCCGGACTCCAGGCCCACCACCACATCGACGGTGTCACTCTTCGCGGTGAGCATCACGATCGGCACGCCGGACTCGGCCCTGATGAGCCTGCAGACCTCGATGCCGTCCCTTCCGGGCAGCATGAGGTCGAGCAGCACCAGGTCCGGCTTGGCCTCCCGAAAGGCAGCAAGTGCCTTGTCGCCGTCCGCTACGAACGACGGTTCAAAACCTTCTCCACGCAACACGATGCCGAGCATCTCGGCCAGTGCGGTGTCGTCGTCGACGACAAGGACGCGTCCCTTCATAATCGACATCATCCCATTAGCTAATCGTTATCTGCGATGACCTGGCACACAGCTCGGCCAGTCCGGCCCTCGTGACCGGCGAAATGACGCCCTCCCCCGTGACGATCGCCGTGATCAGTTCCGGTGGCGTGATGTCGAACGCGGGGTTGTACACCGGGGTTCCCAGGGGCGCGACCACCAGCCCGCCCCCGTTTCCCCCGTGCGGCGCGGGCCGCAACGATGTGAACTCCGTCACCTCGCGGCCGGAGCGCCGCTCGACGACGATCGACGTCCCGTCCGCGGTGCCCGGATCCACCGTCGTGGCCGGCGCCACCACGACGAACGGTACGTGGTGGTACTTCGCGAGCACCGCGAGCGGATAGCTCCCCACCTTGTTCGCCACGGAACCGTCCGCCGCGATGCGGTCCGCGCCGATCAGCACCGCGTCCACCTGCCCGGCCGCGAAGAGCGATCCCGCCGCGTTGTCCGTGAGCAGCTGGTACGCCATCCCGTGCCGGGCGGCCTCGTAGGCGGTCCTCGGCCGGGGTGCCGGGAGCCTTGACCGGGGGCACGACGGACATCAGCGAAGCGGTGGCGGGCGCCATGATGGAGCCCCAGCCCAGGCCGAAGACGAACTGCGCCACGATCAG
>NZ_JBSFVR010000292.1:0-9611 GCF_053592415.1 Streptomyces sp. NPDC002690
CCCGCAGCCCTGTTGCTCAGGGAGGCGGGCCACAGGTGTTGTGCGGCTCCCGGACTGGTCTGGGGGTGGGGCTGCGGGTCAGCTCGCGTTCGTGGTGAGGTAGTTGTGCAGACCCGGCACCTTGAGCGTGCCGCCGAACTGCCCGGCCTGGGTAACCTTGACGTTCGTGAAGAACGCGAAGGGCACGTTGATCGGGGGCGGGGCGGTCGGGCTGAAGGTGATCGGGATGATGCCGAAGAGGTTGCCCTTCAGCTCCTCCGTGTACATCGTCACCTGGCCGTCGCGGATGGTGGACGTCGAACCCGCCCGCGCCTGGACGTGGGTGGTGGTGCCGTCCGGACCGACCGCCTTCTGGTGCAGGTCCTTGATGTCTATGGAGTCGGCGGTGAACTTCAGGACCTTCTTGACCTTGCCGTCCGCCGTCTTCACCTCCACGATGCCCGCGTAGTCCAGCCCCGTGAGGGTGAGCAGCGAGGATTCCAGAATCCACGGGTCGGCCGGCAGCAGGGGTACGCCCGGCTCCAGTTCGGCCGCCGCGAGGGCTTCCGGGTCCTCGGTCGGGCACGGGAACGGCTGCTTGGCGCCGTCCGGGATGTCCTCGTCCTTCTTGGCGTCGAGGCCCTTGGCGTCCTCGTCCAGTTCCTCGACCGTCTGGCCCGCCTCGGCCGCCGCCGCGCGGATCTCCGCCTCGGTCTTCTCGGCGGTCTCCTCGGCCTTCGTGACCGCCGCGTCCTTGGCCGCGGAGGCGTCGGAATCCGAGGTGCCGGCCGGCTCGTCCGTGGCGGAGCCCGTGGACTCCTCGGCTGCCGGAGTCTCGGTGGTGGTGCTGGGAGACGGGGTCGCCTTGTCCGGGTCGAGGCTGTCGAAAAGGCCCTTGATCGCGTCGCCGACACCGAGCGGGTCGAGCGGGTTGGTGCTCTCGGTCGCGGACGGGGCCGGCTCGGCTGCGGACTTCGCCGCCGCGGCCGTCCCGTCCTTCGACGCGTCGGCGGCGGGCGCCTCCGACGTCGCGGACGGGGACGGAGTCGTGGTCGGCGTGGCGCCGGAGCCCTTGTCGTCGTCCTTGTCCTCGCCTGCGCCTGTCGACGCGGAGTCGGAGGCCGAAGGCGACGGAGAAGCCGACGTCGTCGGTTCCGGCGACTCACTCGGCTCGTCGGACCGGGTGACGCACGGTCCGGGCGCGTACGGGATGTCCGAAGCGTCGTCGGCCATGGCGAGCTTGGGCGTGAGGCCCATGCCCACGAAGACCGCCGTCGGCATCGCGGCGAGCGCGAACGCCTTCTTCCCGGACGGCAGGTTGAGCTTCATCAGCAGCGACTTGCGGGGGGCCGCATGACGCGGGCCTCTCCGCTCGCGGGCGGCTTCGCCCGCGAAGGTGTCGGAGTACCCGTCTTCACGCACGGTGCCTCCCGCCGTCGGCGTCGGCGTCCACCGCCGTGTCGTAGGGGGCAGGCTGCTGCGCGGGGAAGCTCGTGATTCCGTGGGACTCCCCCGAGGGCGAGCCGCTCGCGAACGCCGGCTCGTCGGTGCCGTGGGCGACCGGAGCCGAGGGGAAGGGCACGTACTCGGAGCTCGGGGGGCCGTCGGGGCCCTCGGCTTCTTCCTTCGGCTCTCCCGGGGCCCAGGAGACGGAGAGGGCGCCGCCGAGCATCGCGAGGACGAAGCCCATGACGAACCCGCCGAAGTTGGCCACGGGTATGGAGATCAGCCCGAGCAGGATCGCCGCCACGCCCGCGAACACTCGGACGATGTGATGGAACCACATCGTCAGGCCCAGCGTGACGAGCAGGACCCCGATGATCAGTGATCCCGCACCGGCGGTGGTGGACATCGCCAGAGTGACGTTGCCGAGGTGCATGTTGGCGTACGGGAAGTAGGCGATGGGTATACCGCCCGCCATGGTGAACAGGCCTGCCCAGAACGGCCTGTTCCCCCGCCAGGTGCGGAAGCCCCGCCGGAAGACGGTGAGGTAGTGCTCGTTCTGCCCTGTGGACTCGGGGCTCATGGAAAACAGCTCCCTGGAACCGGTACTGCTGTGAGAAAGGGAGGGTGGGTGGCCGGAGCCCTTGTCGCGGGCCCCGGCCACCCGAACTGAATGCCTACTCGCACTCGTTCGCGTCGTGGTTCAGGCGCAGGCTGAGGTTGCTCAGCTTGAAGGTGCCGGCGGTGGTGGCCCAGGCCCTCTGCGACACATTGGTCAGCGTCGCGTGCTCGGCGCGCTGGCCGAAGCCGTTCGCGTTCGCCCCGGTGGTCTTCGGCTGGATGCCGAAGTTGTCGTTGCTCTCCTTGCCGAGCTTGCCTGCGGCGACACCGATGTCGATGTTCTCGAAGTAGGCGTCCGCGTCGAGCTGGGAGACGTCAAGGTACAGGTCGGTCGCCTCAACCGGGTTGTCCGCCTTCGTACCGGCCGTCAGCTTCAGCGTCCACGTGCCAAGGCCCGGGATCGGCGTCACGACCGACTGGCACATGTTCGTGATTTTCGCGTAGCTGAAGCCGGAGACCGCGACGGGGTGGGCCCCCGCGTCGCCTGCGGCGACATTGCCGTACTGGACGAAGTCGTCGCCCTTGAGCTCGTCGGCAGTGACCTTGAAGTCCTGCCCCGAGATGCTGAACGACGCGGCGAGCGCACCCTGCGCCAGGCCGACGCCCACCGCAGCGGTCGCGACGACGCTCGGCACCATGACCAGGGCGAAACGCTTCCATCTCGTTCCACCGCGAACCTGGGAACTCATATATTTCCTCCTTCTCGGACGTACATCTCCGGCCGGGCTCGTGCCCGTCCTGGGATGGGAGAAGTGCTACGTCCTCGGGAAGGAGAGCGCCCGCTCCGGAGGCGTGTACCGCATCCGATGCACCGGCGATCACCCCCGAGCGACAAACCACTGACCGCGCGGTCCGCGCAGCCGGTCGGACAGGCCCCGCCCTCGGGCAGGAACCCCCCTGTCCTGGGTCGGCGCGTGTTCCGCCGGCCCGCCCGGTGGGGACCAACTGCCCCCGGCGCCGACTGGCGGTCGAGCTGGCGGGTATTGGACCGAGCGTGGCCGATCGTGGTGCATTCGGGGCCCGTGCACAAGGGGTGTCGTTACTCGCTAGTAACGGGCTGATAACCGACCCGCGACACCGGGGCACGACCCGGCCACGCAGGGTGGCACGAATGGGACACCCGAATCAGAGGAAAACACCGCGCAACCGGGCAGAAAACCCGAGATGATTTACTGCCAGTAACAGCGGCTCATTTGGTCAAGATTTGGCAAAGCAGGGCCCGGGAAAGGCCCGAGTTGTCGCCCGGACGCGAAAACGGCCGTGCCGCCCGGTGGGCGTCACGGCCGTCTTGTCACATAGGAACAAGTCACGTCTCAATGAGTCGAACCGGAACGGAGCGCATCAGAACAGCACGCGCGCCAACGCCGTACGGGCCGCGGCGACCCGGGGGTCGTCCGGGCCGATGACCTCGAAAAGCTCCAGCAGCCGCACCCGCACCGCGTCGCGGTCGTCGCCGAACGTACGGCGGACCGTCTCCACGAGGCGCCCGAACGCGTCCTCGACATGGCCCCCGACGAGGTCGAGGTCCGCACCGTCGATCTGGGCGGCGACATCGGCAGGGTTCGCGGCGGCCTTGTCCCGCACCTCCTGCGGGTTCATCTTCTGTACCCGGGCCAGGAGTTCGGCCTGCGCGAGGCCCAACTTGGCCTCCGGGTTGCCCGGGTCGTCGGAGAGGACATTGCGGTACGCCTGCACCGCGCCGGGGAAGTCGTTGGCGTCCAGGGCCACCGAGGCGGCTTCGAGGAGCGCGTCGTACGGGCCGGCCGGGACCTCGGCGGGGGCCGCGTCGGTGCCCTCGGCGTCCGTGTCGACGACGATCCCGGTGAGGCCGAAGCGCTCCTCGCCGACCTGGATCAGCTGGTCCAGGGTCTCGCGGATCTGGGCCTCGGGCGCGGCCCCCTGGAAGAGCGGGAGGGCCTGTCCCGCGACGACGGCGAAGACCGCCGGGATGCCCTGGATACCGAACTGCTGCATCAGCATCTGGTTGGCGTCGACGTCGACCTTGGCGAGCAGGAAGCGGCCGTTGTACGCGACGGCCAGCCGCTCCAGCAGGGGGCCGAGCTGCTTGCAGGGCTCGCACCACTCGGCCCAGAAGTCGATGACGACGGGTACTTCGGCGGAGCGCTGGAGGACGTCGCGCTCGAAGGAGGCTTCGTCGACGTCGATCACCAGGGCGGACGGCGCGACGGCACCGGTGCCCCCCTTGCGGGCGGCCTCGGCACGGGCCTGCTCCGCCTTGGCCTTGGCCTCTCCGGCCGCCTTGACAGCGGCGAGGTCGACGACGCCGCTCATGGACATGTTCCTAGGCTGCATACGTACATCCTCCCCCCTGCGCCCGCCGTTCCGGAAAGCGATCGGTCAACCGGGTCCCGCCGCCGCCCCGGCCGGTGTGCGGGGCAGGCGGACGGACACGGCTCGGGAGGTACGAACCCCCCGGTCGCGGCGCCGGTTTCCTGCCCTCCGGCACCGCCAGGTCGGCACCGGATCCCCATCCGGCGCCCCCACGTGGCTGTCGCTCGTTCGTGGCGCGGGCCAACGGGCCGATGCCCGGGGGTCCTTACGCTACGACCCGTAGCGTAACTGGCGAGTAGCCTCCCTGAACAGGACACCTCGGTGATCTGTCTCACCCGCACCCGGAGCGGGCCGCCGTACCTACTCGCGGGTAAGGTCGCTCCATGCCGAGCAGCAACGACCTCCCGTCCGCCCGCCCCGGCCGCCCCCGCAGTGCCGGTGCCGACGCCGCGATCCTGGAGGCGACCCGGGCGTCACTGGTCGAGCTCGGCTGGTCGAAGCTGACGATGGGGGACGTGGCGACGCGCGCCGGGGTCGCCAAGACGACGCTCTACCGCCGGTGGGCCGGGAAGAACGAGCTGGTCGTGGACGCCGTCGCCGTCCTCTTCGACGAACTCGAACTCCCCGACCTCGGCAGTCTCGCCGCCGACGTGGAGGGCGTGGTGCTCCAGTTCGCGGAACTGCTGGAGCGTCCGGAGACCCGGACCGCGCTGATGGCGGTGGTCGCCGAATCGACGCGCGACGCGGCCCTGCGCACCCGCATACAGGACTCGATCGTCAACCGCCAGAAGCGACTGGTGGTCCAGGGCCGACGACGGGCGCAGGAGCGCGGCGAGCTGCCGCCCGAGTCGGACGGCCGGACGGCTTCACTGGCGGCCGATCTGATCTTCGACGTGATCGCGGGCGCGGTGGTGCACCGGACGCTGGTCAGCGCCGAGCCCGTCGACGCGGACTGGGCCCGGCGCTTCACCGCGTTGCTGCTGTCCGGCCTGGGCGTGGTGGCGTAGCACCACCACGACCCCGGGGCCGGAACGGACGGCCGTCGCGATGGCGCGGAAGCCCCGGCAGCACCCGCCCCGACCGCCTCAGAACCCCGGCGGTTCGGTGTAGACGCCCCACTCCTCGCGCAGGATCCCGCAGATCTCGCCGAGGGTCGCCTCGGCGCGTACCGCTCCCAGCATCGGCTCCACCATGTTCGAGCCGTCCCGGGCGGCGGCGAGCATCTCGTCGAGCGCGCCGCGCACCTTCGCCTCGTCGCGGGCCGCCCGGCGGGCGCCGAGGGCGCGCACCTGCTCGCGCTCGACCTCGTGGCTGACCCGCAGGATCTCCAGGTCGCCGGTGACCGAGCCGTGGTGGACGTTGACGCCGACGACCCGCTTCTCCCCCTTCTCCAGGGAGCGCTGGTAGGTGAACGCTGAGTCGGCGATCTCCCCGGTGAACCAGCCGTCCTCGATGCCGCGCAGGATGCCCGAGGTGATCGGGCCGATGGGGTGGCGGCCGTCCGGATGGGCGCGGGTGCCGCGCTCCCTGATCTGCTCGAAGATCTTCTCGGCGTCCGCCTCGATCCGGTCGGTGAGCTGCTCGACGTACCAGGACCCGCCGAGCGGGTCGGCCACGTTGGCGACGCCGGTCTCCTCCATCAGCACCTGCTGGGTGCGCAGCGCGATCTCGGCGGCCTGCTCGGAGGGGAGGGCGAGGGTCTCGTCGAGGGCGTTGGTGTGCAGCGAGCTGGTGCCGCCGAGGACGGCGGAGAGCGCCTCGACGGCGGTGCGCACGACGTTGTTGTACGGCTGCTGGGCGGTGAGGGAGACCCCGGCGGTCTGGGTGTGGAAGCGGAGCCACTGGGCCTTGTCGGTCCTCGCGCCGTACGTCTCCTTCATCCAGCGGGCCCAGATGCGGCGGGCGGCGCGGAATTTGGCGATCTCCTCGAAGAAGTCGAGGTGGGCGTCGAAGAAGAAGGAGAGGCCGGGGGCGAAGGCGTCCACGTCGAGCCCCCGGGAGAGGCCCAGCTCCACGTATCCGAAGCCGTCGGCGAGGGTGTAGGCGAGCTCCTGCGCGGCCGTGGAGCCGGCCTCGCGGATGTGGTAGCCGGAGACGGAGAGCGGCTTGTACGCCGGGATGACGCGGGCGCAGTGCTCCATCAGGTCGCCGATGAGCCGCAGATGGGGTTCGGGCCGGAAGAGCCACTCCTTCTGGGCGATGTACTCCTTGAAGATGTCGGTCTGGAGGGTGCCGTTGAGCACGGCGGGATCGACGCCCTGGCGTTCGGCGGCGACGAGGTACATGCAGAAGACCGGGACGGCTGGGCCGCTGATCGTCATGGAGGTGGTGACCTCGCCGAGGGGGATGTCCCGGAAGAGGACCTCCATGTCGGCGGCGGAGTCGATGGCGACACCGCAGTGGCCGACCTCGCCCAGCGAGCGTGGTTCGTCGGAGTCCCGGCCCATCAGGGTCGGCATGTCGAAGGCGACACTGAGCCCGCCGCCGCCCGCGGCGAGGATCATCTTGTACCGCTCGTTGGTCTGCTCGGCGTTGCCGAAGCCGGCGAACTGGCGGATGGTCCAGGTGCGGCCCCGGTAGCCGGTCGGGTGGAGTCCGCGGGTGAACGGGTACTCGCCGGGCCAGCCGATCCGCTCGAACCCCTCGTACGTGTCGCCGGGTCGGGGCCCGTACACCGGGTCCACCGGGTCCCCGGACAGGGTGGTGAAGTCCGCGTCGCGTGTGCGGGCCTGGTCGTAACGGGCCTGCCAGCGTCGGCGGCCCTCCTCGATCGCGTCAGCGTCCATACCGTCGAATTTACTAGGACGTCCTACTATCTGTCGATGACAAACCGCCCGGCACGCGGACGGAGTCCGGTACGGGGCGGTTCGGGTCGTGCGGACGGGGCCGGGCCCGCCGGGCGTCAGCCGTTCTTGACGGGGCTGCCCTGCTCGGACCGGTTCGCGGCGGCGGCCGGAGCGGCGCCCGCGATCAGCGGCTCGACCTCGCGGACGACCGTGCGCTCCACGAAGAACGCGGCGGTCGGGATGGTGCCGGCGACGAGCACCCAGAGGAGCTTGCCGACCGGCCACTTCGCCTTGGACCCGAGGTCGAAGGCGAAGAGCAGATAGATGATGTAGAGCACGCCGTGGATCTGGGAGACGACGAGCGTCAGGCCCTCGCCCTTGTCGAATCCGTACTTGAAGACCATGCAGAGGCAGAGGATCAACAACATGACGGCGGTGACGTAAGCCATCACCCGATAGCGGGTCAGCACGCTGCGTTTCATGACATCGAGACTAGCGGGAGCCCGGGGGCGATCTTGCAGCGGGCACACCCCGGCGGGAGCGGCGCGCGAGCGGCCCGCCGGGCGGCCCGCGCGCACCCGATCAGGCGTCCTCGAAGTCCTGCGCCGAGACCCGCAGCGGCCGGAGCATGGCGAAGATCTCCGCGCACTCCTCGGCGTCGTACGCGCCCAGCCCGAAGTCCATCGCCATCAGTTCCTCGGTGGCCGCCTCGACCACCTCGCGGCCCTTCGCCGTGATGGAGGCGAGCGTGCCGCGCCCGTCGTTGGGGTTGGGGCGCTTGTCGACCAGGCCCGACCGCACCAGCCGGTCGACGGTGTTGGTGACCGAGGTCGGGTGCACCATCAGGCGCTCGCCGATCTTCGACATCGACAGTTCGCCCTGCTTGGAGAAGGTGAGCAGCACCAGTGCCTCGTACCGGGCGAACGTCAGCCCGTACGGTTTCACCACCGCGTCGACCTCCGCGAGGAGGATCTGCTGAGCCCTCATGATCGAGGTGATCGCCTGCATGGAGGGCACGGGACCCCAGCGCTGCTGCCAGAGCTCGTCGGCGCGGGCGATGGGATCGAAGGGGAGGCTGAGCGGCTTCGGCACGGCTCCGACCTTACCCACTGGTCACATCGCCGCGAGCGCCGTCTCGGAGTTCGGTACCGAATACGCGTACGGGGAGGCGCGGTGCGCCCTGAGCGCCCGAACGGGGCCGGTTCGTCCGGCACGTGGTTGACGCTCCGGGGCGGCCGGTGTCGCAGCACCACGCTCCGTGACCGATATGTCAGGATCGACGGCATCTCTGTATCTCGCGGGGCACGCCCGGGCGTGCCCCGCACGGGTGTCCCGCTCCGCGCCCGTTCCCCGTAAGCCACCGTGTAGAGCCACTGTCAGGGGGCTGGATGTCCGGCCGCAGGATCTTGCCCGCAGTCTCCGCTGCCGTGGCCGTGTCGGCCGCCCTCGCGGTGGGCTGCTCGTCCCCGCCGGGGACGCCGTCCGGAAGCGCGGAGTCACCCACCGCGAGCGCCGCGGACGCCCACCGGGGCGGGTCCGCGTCGTCCCCCTTCTGGGTGGACCCGGAGAGCGACGCCGCCCGTCAGGTCAGCGCCTGGAAGGAGGCGGGGCGCCTCGCGGACGCGGAGCTGCTGGAGCGGATCTCCACCCACCCGGTGGCCGACTGGCCCGCGGGCGACGACCCGGAGGACGACATCCGCACAGCGGTGCGGGGCGCCTCGGCCTCGCGGCAGAGCGTGCTGTTCGTCGCGTACAACATCCCGCACCGCGACTGCGGGGCCTACTCGGCCGGCGGGGCGGCGGACCCGGACGCCTACCGGAAGTGGATCGAGCGGTTCGCCGCCGCGATCGGGGACGCCCCGGCGACGGTGGTCCTGGAACCCGACGCCGTCGCGCACGTCGTGGACGGCTGTACCCCGCCCGAGAAGCACACGGAGCGGCTCGATCTGCTCGCCGCGGCGGTGGACACCCTCAAGGCCCACCCGGAGACCGAGGTCTATCTCGACGCCGGGAACCCGGACTGGCTCGCCGACCCCGGCAAGCTGGTCGAACCGCTCCGCCGGGCCGGCATCGACCGGGCGGACGGCTTCTCGCTCAACGTCGCCAACTTCCAGACGAACGACACCGTGAAGGCGTACGGGGCGCGGCTCTCCGCCCTCCTCGGCGGCGCGCACTACGTGATCGACAGCAGCCGCAACGGCCGCGGCCCGCTCGCCGAAGGCCGCTCGGAAGCCTGGTGCAACCCGCCGGGGCGGGCCCTGGGCACTCCCCCGACCACCGACACCGGGGACGAGCGGCTGGACGCGTACCTCTGGATCAAGCGTCCGGGCGACTCCGACGGTCCCTGCCGGGGCGGCCCGGCGGCCGGCGCCTGGTGGCCGGGGTACGCGCTCGGCCTGGCCCGGGCCGCGGGGTCCTGACCAACGCCGCTTCCCGGCGACGACAACATCGTCTTCGCCAAGCCCGGATTCTCCGTCATCGCCACCGCCA
>NZ_JBSFVR010000293.1:0-9532 GCF_053592415.1 Streptomyces sp. NPDC002690
GACCACGGCACGCGGAAGATCAGCTGACGCTCGGGCTCGCACAGCCGCTCGATGATCCGGGCGTCCACGAACTCGGTCGCGGTCTCGTACCGCGAGCACGGGGCCGTTCGCCGCTCGACAGCCCTGTCAGGGGGCGTACTTGTAACCCACCCGGCGGACGGTCTGGATCGAGTGCCGGTACTGGGCGCCGAGCTTGCGCCGCAGCCGGGCGACGTGGACGTCGACGGTGCGGCCGTCGCCGACGTGACCGTAGCCCCACACGGTCGTCACCAACTGGTCGCGGGTGTGCACCCGGTGGGGGTGGGCGACCAGATGGGCGAGGAGTTCGAACTCCAGGTAGGTGAGGTCGAGCGCCACGCCGTCCACGGTCGCGATGCGCCGGGTGGAGTCGATGAGCACCGGACCGTCCGGCGCGGGAGCCTCGCGCACCACGGCCTGCGGGGCGAGCACGCCCTGCGGGAGCGGTCCGGCGGCGAAGGGCTGGGCGTCGGTGAACGCGCCCGCGAGGGCGGCCTGCTGGTCGGCCGGGACGAGGACGAGGTAGCCGATCATCGGCGGCCGTCCCGGAAGGGTGGGCAGGGAATGCTGGGGCGCGGGCAGCCAGGTGGCTCCCGGCGGCAGCAGGTCGGCCATGTCGGTGAGCCGGACGACGTCGTCACGGTCGACCGAACGGAGCCGGCGGTTGGGGGGGAGAGTGCGGGCGGTGGTGGTGGCCGCAGCGGGGGCCGCCGATGCCGCGGTGGCGGCGGAGGCGGAGAAAGTACGGGCGTTCGCCATGAGGGTCAGCTCTTTCGCGCGAGGAGTCGTCGAGGGACGTACGTCGTGCGCGCGGGCCGAAGACCGGGGTGAGCGGCTTTAGAGGGCCTGCGCGTTCCTCGCGCGGCAACACACCCGGTCGAAGTCGTGGTGCTGACGGGAAGGCCAGAACGGCTCAAGGTCGCTGCGACCCGATGAGGTGTACTGGAAGCCGGCCATGGGCCCATTGAAGCAGAGAATGCGGCGGGACAGGAGTCTCCTCTCACCCGTCGATACGGACCCTTTGCGTCACACGCCCCCCGCCCCGCCCCCGGGCCGCGCTTCCACCTGCCCTGAGCTGGCCTTACCCGCTTCTCAGCCCACCAGCCGCCTCCGCCGGTCCGGCGCGGGTACGTCGATGGCCTTCGAGGGATCGCCGCCCCACTCCACGTCCAGCCCGGCCTCCCGGAGCGCCGCCGCGACCTCGCGGCCCGTCGCGGCAGTGGTCTCCTCGGACTCGTCGAACCCGCCGTAGTACAGGGTGAGTCCGCGGCCCGATGCCGCGCTCGCGGTGGACCGGGAGTGGAAGAAGGCGAAACCACGCGCCGACTCGTCCTGTGCCCAGACCTCGTCCATCCCGCAGGAACGGCGACAGGTGAAGTTCTGCCGGGCGGTCGGACGGCGGCCCCCAGCACGGCGAAGGCGGTTTCCAGCCGGTCGGCGTCTCCAACGTGTCGAACACGCCGCGTGGTTCGCTCCTGACGGCTTCCTCCAGCCGTTCCAGGACCTCCGGTTCCGGAGCGGGCGCGGGCCCGGGACGGGGCAGCCCCGGGGACTCCCAGCCCGTCCCCGCGTCCCCGCCCTCCTCCTGCGGGCCGATAGCCTGCTCGGAGCGCGTGCGGACGACGGTCCGCGCCCGGCGAGGGGTGGGCATCCGGTGATCCGAGACCTGTACAACGTCCGCGTGCGGCCCGCGGAGGGGGACCCGACCCCGCTGACCGAGGACGAGGAGCGGCGCGCCCGGGCCACCCTCTTCAACGAACTCGGCACCGTCATCGCCGAGCGCGGCTGGGTCCGCTTTCCCGCCCACTCCCCGGAGGAACGCCGCCGGCTCGTCGACGTCGCGCACCGCCTCGCCGAGTACTGGGGCCGGCCGGTGCACGTCGAGGCCGAGGACACTTGCGCGTTGAGGCTCCACCTGGACGGGTACGGCACGCTGCCGTCCGCGTAGCCGGGTCCGGCCCGGTACGCCGAGAGGGCGCCCACCGGAAACCGGCGGGCGCCCTCTCGGCGTACGGGGAGGTGCGGGGGATCAGCCCTGGTCGGCCTTCTCCAGCGCGGTGCAGCAGGTGTCGACGATCAGCCGCGTGACGACGTAGGGGTCGACGTTGGCGTTCGGGCGACGGTCCTCGATGTAGCCCTTCTGGTCCTGCTCGACCTGCCACGGGATACGGACCGAAGCGCCGCGGTTGGAGACGCCGTAGCTGTACTCGTTCCACGGGGCGGTCTCGTGCAGACCGGTCAGGCGCTCGTCGATGCCGGCGCCGTAGTTCTTGACGTGGTCGAGCGGCTTCGAGCCCTCGCCCAGCGACTCGCACGCGGTGATGATCGGGTCGTAGCCCTCACGCATCGCCTTGGTGGAGAAGTTGGTGTGCGCGCCGGCGCCGTTCCAGTCGCCCTTGACCGGCTTCGGGTCGAGGGTCGCGGAGACGTTGAAGTCCTCGGCGGTGCGGTAGAGCAGCCAGCGGGCGACCCACAGCTGGTCGGAGACCTCCAGCGGGGACAGCGGGCCGACCTGGAACTCCCACTGGCCGGGCATGACCTCGGCGTTGATGCCGGAGATGCCGAGACCGGCCTTGAGGCAGTTGTCGAGGTGCTTCTCGACGATGTCGCGGCCGAAGATCTCGTCGGCGCCGACACCGCAGTAGTAGCCGCCCTGCGCGGCCGGGAAGCCGCCCTCGGGGAAGCCGAGCGGACGGTGGCCCGCGAAGAAGGTGTACTCCTGCTCGATGCCGAAGATCGGCTCCTGCGAGGCGAAGCGCTCGGCCACCGGACGCAGCGCGGCACGGGTGTTGGTCGGGTGCGGCGTCATGTCGATGTTGAAGACCTCGCACAGCACCAGGACGTCGTCACCGCCGCGGATCGGGTCCGGGCAGGTGAAGACGGGCTTCAGGACGCGGTCGGAGGCGTGGCCCTCGGCCTGGTTGGTGCTCGAACCGTCGAAGCCCCAGATGGGCAGCTCCGCGCCGTCGGCCAGGATCCGCGTCTTCGAACGCAGCTTGGCGGTCGGCTCGGTGCCGTCTATCCAGATGTACTCAGCCTTGAACGTCACGGAAGCCATCCTTTGCGGTGCTGCGAGGTCTATGCGCAGAGCTTCGCAAGGCGCGATTTCCCGTCCGTTGCCCGAATGTGAACCCCGTGTTACCAACGTTTTCCGCGGGTGAAGCGCGTCACACCCGCGGAAAACCCCCGCCGTAAGCGCCCCCGGCCGTACGGGTACGAGCGAAGCGGCGGAGCCCCGTACCCCGCCGCCCGCACGGTCCGGCGGCGCCGTCGTATACGTGCCCGCGCTCGTGGGACGGGCGGGAACCTGCCCGCACACTGGTACGCATGACGACTTCCGCGACCCCCCTGCGCATCGGACTGCTCGGCACCGGACCATGGGCCCGCAAGACCCACGCCCCCGCCCTCGCCGCCCACCCCGGCGTCGAACTGAGCGGGGTGTGGGGCCGCCGCCCCGAAGCGGCGACCGCCCTGGCCGGTGCCCACGGCGTCCCGGCCTTCGCCGGAGACGACGGCCTGGACGCGTTGTTCGCCGCCAGTGACGCCGTCGCCGTCGCGCTGCCGCCGGACGTACAGGCCCCGATCGCCGCCCGGGCCGCCACCGCCGGCTGCCACCTCCTGCTGGACAAGCCCGTCGCCACCACGGCGGCCGGCGCCCACGAGGTCGCCGAGGCCGCCGCCCGGTCCGGCGTCGCCTCCGTCGTCTTCTGCACCCTGCGCTTCGCCCCCGAGACGGCCGCCTGGATCACCGAACAGGCCGCGCTGGACGGATGGTTCACCGCCCGCGGCCAGTGGCTCGGCGCGCTCTGGGCGCCCGGCTCCACCAGCGAGTACGCCGCCTCACCGTGGCGCCGCGACAAGGGCGGCCTCTGGGACGTCGGCCCGCACGTCCTCTCCGTACTCCTCCCGGTCCTCGGCGACGTGACGGAACTGACCGCGGTCCGGGGCCCGTCCGACACCGTGCACCTGGTGCTCCGCCACACCTCGGGAGCCTCCAGCACGGCGACCCTCGGCCTCGGCGCCCCGCTCGGAGCCGTCGGCACCGACATCGAACTCCGCGGCGAACACGGCGTCGCCACCCTGCCCCGCTGGGGAGGCGCCCTGGACGCCTTCGCCGGAGCGGTCGACGCGCTGGCGGAAGCCGTACGCACCGGTCAGCCGCACCCCTGCGACGTACGTTTCGGGGCGCGCCTGACGGAACTGCTCGCGGAGGCCGAGGCGCAGCTCGGACAGGCCGGCCCGGCGGCGCCCGCCGGATCGTGACCCGCGGATCGTGACCGGCGTACGGCGCGCGCCGCCGCGTACCGGCCCCGGGCGTACAACCGTCCGGGGCCCGGACGTGTCTCTCAGGCATCAACCGGGTGTGTACGGGCCGCGAGGGACGCGCCCCGGGCGCACCCCTTCGGAGGGACGATGGGTTCCGTGGGCAGGACGCGAGCATTGGGGCTGATCGCCGCACTGGCAGCGGTGGCCTGGACGTCGGCGGGACCGGCCGTCGCGGACGGGGGGAGCGACGGACCGGCCGCGTCGGCAGCTCGGGCGGCGGGCACCCCGCTGCTGCAGTTCGCCAAGCCCTCGCCCGTCACCGGGGTGAAACCGGGCGACACCGTGCCGCTGGAGATCCTGGTGAAGAACGCCGGTGACGGACCTGCGGAGCGGGTGACGCTCTACATCGGCGGATCGACCGGCACCGCGTTCGCGGAGAAGTACTCGAACTGCTCGCAGGAGGAGATCCCCGCGCAGGACGAGGGCCCGGCGCAGGTGCAAGCGACCTGCGACATCGAACAGGTCCTGGAACCGGGCGTCGTCTACGCACCCGAGGAACCGGTCGCCCTCACCCTGCAGCCGCGCGCTCTGTACGAGTGGTACACGCTGGTCGCCCAGGCCGACTCGCCGGTTTTCCACACCGGTTCGCGTGACGGCGTCGGCGACGAGCTGCGGTTCGTCGCGCGGGAGACCCCGCCCGCCGGGGCCGAGTACCTCGACGCGCTCCCCTTCACCCATGTCACGGCCGACAGCAGCGCCGACTTCGCCCTCACCGGGGCCGAGGTCACGGGCGAGAAGGGCGACACCGTCAAGGCGGCGGTGACCTTCGTCAACAAGGGCCCGGCCTGGGTCGACAACGACACGGAAACGCCCATCGGTGTCTTCGACGTCGGCGTGCCGCCCGGCACCACGGTCACCCGCGCACCCGAGTTCTGTCACCCGGTCGACCCGGACGGGAAGGAGGTCCCGGCTGCCGGAGCCACGACGTACCGGTGCAGCACCGTGAACGCCTACGTCGAAGAGAACGACACGCTGGCGCTGGAGTTCGAGCTGCGCATCGACAAGGTCGTCCCGAACGCCACGGGCGAGATCGCCTTCGTCCCGGGCGAGGACCGGGCGGGGACCCTGCCGTTCGACCACGAGCCGGGCAACAACACCGCGAAGATCGTGGTCAATCCGTCCGAGGACGGGGCCGACGGCGGCAGCACCGGCAGCACGGGCGGCACCGGCTCCACGACCTCCGGCGGAGCCACCACCGGCACCACGGCCGGGACCACGACCGGAGGTGCGGTCGGCGGGTCCACGTCCGGCGGCGGCACGGCCCCCGAACTGGCTGCGACCGGCGGAGCCGGCCCCGGGTACCTCGGCGCCGCCGCAGGTCTGGCGGCGATCGGCGGCCTCGCGCTCGCGCTGGCGCACGGGCCCTGGCGGCCCCGCCGCCGGAGGCTCACGGGCCCGGGCGGCCCGGCGGAGCGCTGACGGGCACTCCGGAACACCACCGGGGCGGGGCGGGGCGGGGGTGGGGTGCCGCGGAACTCAGCGGCGCCCCAGCGCGTCCCGTACCGCGTCCTCCGTGCGCGCCACCACGGCGGTGCCGTCCTCGGCGGTGATGATCGGCCGCTGGATCAGCGCCGGTTCGGCCGAGAGCGCCGCGATCCAGCGGTCGCGCTCCGCCGCCTCGCGGGGCCACGAGCCGACCCCCAGCTCCTTCGCGGCGGCCTCCCCGGTCCGGGTGATGTCCCACGGCTCCAGCCCGAGCCGGTCCAGCACCGCCCGGATCTCGTCCGGCGCCGGCACGTCCTCCAGATACCTGCGCACCGTGTAGGACGCCCCCTCGGCGTCCAGCAGCGAGACGGCGCTCCGGCACTTCGAGCACTGCGGATTGATCCAGATCTCCATGGGGTCGAGGATACGGCCGAGGAGGGTGCGACGGACGGCCGAAATCCCCTCTGGCCAGGGGTGATTGTCAGTGCGAGGCGGTAAAATGAAGGCAGTTCGTGAGGGTTCCACCACCGCGCCAGGAGGTTGCCGATGGCCGTCGCCGCAGTCACGACCAAGCCGCTCGACCCGACGCTCCACGCCCCGTTCCTACCGATGCAGCCGTTCGCCGCTCCCCACCCCAAGAAGAGGCTCCCGGCGGGCCGCCCCCGTGAGTGGTACGTCGCCCACAACCGCCGGCTGAAGGCCATGCGCCTGACGATCGCCCTGCTCGACTCCGGCGTCTACCAGCCCTCCAGCGCCAGCAACCGCCGCATACGCCGCGCCGCCGAGCGCCTCGGTATGCACCGGCCGTCCGACCTCACCTGCCGCATGGTCCGCACGCTGATCCGCTACGGCCGCTGAGCCGCACCCCGACTCCGGTCAGCACAAAGACACCCCGCCCCCGGTCCTCCGGGGGCGGGGTGTCCGACCCGCTGCCGCTGTCGGCGGCGGGTGCCAGACTTCCGGCATGTCACTCACCGCCCTGACCTTCGACCGCTGGTGCGCCTTCGACCCGGCCACCGCGCGCAGCCGCGCCGAGGAAGCCGCCCACCAGGTGGGCGGCACCCTGGCCGAGTGGGAGAGCGACCCGGCGCGGGGCCGGATCCCGCACCGCGCGGTGATCGAGCGGGACGGGCAGGGGTTCGCCCTGATACCCGGCGGCGAGGTGCGCGTCGGATTCGACCTGACCGCGTGGAGCCCGACCGCCGAACAGCTCCGCTCCTACCGCGAGGAGAGCATCGCGGGCGGCTTCGGCTTCGACGCCGACCTCCTCGTCCACCTCGCCGGCGTCCTCACACCCCGACGCACGGTCACCCTTCCCACCGTCCTCATGGCGATGGAGGCCGAGGCGCTCTCCGGCGCACCGGCCGAGGTCGCCTCCGTACTCAGGGCCCGCGGTCTGCGTCCGCCCACCCCCGACGAGTGGGAGCACGCCGCCGGCGCCGGCGCGGAGACCCTGTTCCGCTGGGGCGACACGTACCCGGCCGACAGCTCCCCGTACGGAGAGGTGCCCGGCCCGCACCACCTGCCCAACGCCTTCGGCCTGCGCTTCGGATACGGCGTGTACGAGGCGGAGGTGACCAGCGACCCCGGCCACGTTTACGGCGGCGAGGCCGCCTGCGGCGGCTACGGCACCTTCCTCACCTGGCTGCCCATGGCAACCGCCAACCACAACCCCGGACTCGCCGAATTCCTGCGGGAACCCGACGGCGAGGACAGTGACGACGACTTCTTCGTCCGGCCGGTCGTCGAACTGCGCTGACCGGCCCGTACCTCTCCCCGCTGACCGGCCCGTACCTCTCCCCTGTGCACGCACCCGTGGCCGGTCCACGCCCCGATCAAGACGCCCCCACGTCCGACGCGGGCGCCGCGCCGTGAGCCCGCCCGCACGCGGCCCCGTTCGGCCGCCGCCGGTTCGCGCCCACGACCGCACGCCGGTGTGGTGGAAGCACACGCGTACCGATCCCCACGAACCGGCGGCACGGGCGCCCCTCCACGCGAGACAGGGAGACTCCGCATGTCCGCACGCATGCCCGTACGCGCCTCCATACCGGGGCGCCGGCGCTGTGCCGCGGCCCTCGCCGCGATGGTGATCTGCTCGGCTGTGTTCACGGGATCCGACCCCGCGCTGGCCGGCGGGCCGCCACCACCTCGGGTGGCCGTCCCGCAGCTGGACTGGAGACCCTGCTCGCCCGGCAGCACCTTCGACTGCGCCACCGCCGAGGTACCGCTGGACTACGCCGCCCCCGGCCGCCGCACGATCGATCTGGCGCTCGTCCGGCGCAAGGCGACCGGCCCGGGGAAGCGCATCGGCTCACTGCTCTTCAACCCCGGCGGCCCGGGTGGGCCGGGAACGGTGCAGATGCCGCAGAACTACGAAGCCTTCCCCGAAGAAGTGCGGGAGCGGTTCGACATCGTCAGCTGGGATCCCCGCGGAATCGGCCACAGCACCGCGGTGAACTGCTTCGGTACTCCCGAGGAGGCCGCCGCCTGGGCGGCCCGCAAACCGGCCGGGTTCCCGGTGGGCGAACAGCAGCGGGCGGCCTGGAACGCCGCGTTCAAGGACCTGTACCAGCGCTGTCTGAAGCGGGACCCGGAACTCCTGCGCCACGTGTCGACGGCCGACAGCGCGCACGACCTCGACCTGCTCCGCCAGGCCGTGGGAGACCGGCAGCTGACCTACCTGGGGATCTCCTACGGCACGATCCTCGGCGCCACCTACGCCAACCTCTACCCCGGCCATGTGCGCGCCATGACCCTCGACAGCAACATCGACCCGCGGGCCTGGACGAACCACGCCATGGACGACGCCCGGTTGCCGACCTTCCTGCGCATGGGCTCCGACACCACCGCGGCTTCCACCCTGGAGCAGTTCCTCACCCGGTGCGGGGCCACCGGCACGGACCACTGCGCCTTCTCGGCCGGCAGCCCGCAGGCGACCCGGTCCAAGTTCGACCAGCTCATGCGGCGGCTCCGCGAGCAGCCCGTGGGCGCCTGGACCTACGCCGCCGCGGTCAGTGACACGGTGTCCGGCCTCTACACCCTCCACCCCGGATGGACGGAGCTCGCCGGCCGGCTGCAGGACCTGTGGCAGGGCCGCGTCCCCGCACCGCCCGCGCCCCTGCCCGCACCGCCGGTGCCGTATCCGTACCTGGGCGACGAACAGGCGGGCGCCGTGCTCTGCGGCGACAGCCCCAACCCGCGTGACACCGCCGTCTACCCCGCCCTCGAGGAGGCCGGCGCCGCTCGTACGGGTGACCCCGGGCGCCACTGGACCTGGGCCGCGGAGCCGTGTGCCACCTGGCTGACCCGGGCGGAGAACCGGTACACGGGCCCGTGGAACAAGCCCACGGCGCACCCCGTACTGGTGGTCGGCACCGTCTTCGACCCCTCCACGCCCTACACGAACGCGCAGGCCATGGCCGAGGAACTGGCCGATGCCCGACTCCTCACCAACACCGGCTACGGCCACACCGCGCTGATCAACACCAGCGGCTGCGTCAACGCCCATGAGAGCCGCTACTTCATCGACGGCACCCTTCCCCCGCCCGGCACGACCTGCCGTCAGGACACACCGCCCTTCGCCACCCCCATGCCCCACGGCGGAGTCGCCGCAGGCGGCGGCGCGATGTCGGGCGTCGTCTCCCGGCGCCTCCGGTAACCCCCTAAGGGCTCGTAACACGATCATGGTCGGGTCTTCTTGAGGCGTCGGTAGCAGATGAGGCTGCAGGCGAGGGAGACGAAGGCGTCGTGGAGTTCGGAGCGG
>NZ_JBSFVR010000294.1:0-9532 GCF_053592415.1 Streptomyces sp. NPDC002690
CTCCCGCCTTATCGTGCCGACATGTGTGGAATCGTGGGTTATGTCGGATCACAGTCGGCGCAGGACGTAGTCGTCGCGGGGCTGAAGCGGCTGGACGTCCTCGTCCGACGACGAGTTCCTGCTGACCACCGCGCTGCCCACGCTCGCCCCGGGCGCCGTCCGCCGGGTGGGGCTCGGGCCGGCCGAGGGTATCCGCGTCACCCGGCGCACGAACTTGCACGAGTCGACCTCCGGCCTGCGCGGCAACACCACCGTGCTCAACCACGGTGTCCGCGTGGAGCTGGCCAACGGGCTCGCGCGGCCCGTCCGGGTCGAGGTTCACGAGCGGGTGCCCGTCACCTCCGATCCGGACGTGCGGATCGAGGAGCGGGCCGACTGGACCGTGCCCGTGGAGGGCGCGGGGCCCGACCACCACGCGGCGGGCACCCGCGTCTGGCGCCTGGACCTGGCCGCAGGGGCCACTGCCGCACTCGACGGCGGCTACGAGATCCGCATACCGACCGGCAAGTCCCTGGTCGGCGGCAACCGCAGGAGCTGACACCCGCCATGTCCACGGCCCCCGAGCCTCTTCCCTTCCCCGTCACCGCCGTCACCTGCCTGGAAGACCGGGCCCACGTCGAGCGCACCGCCGTGCTCGACCTGGTGCCCGGCGTCCAGCGGCTCCGTCTCGGCCCCGTCAGCGCGCTCGCCGTCGACCGGAGCCTCCACGCGGAACTGACCGCCCCGTACTCCGCGACCGTCCTCGACGTACGGATCGTCCGCACCTGGACACCGCGCGGACCGCATCCGCTCACCGACGAGGACTCTCCCCTCCGCCACCGGGTGCGCGCCCTCGAAGAGGAGCGGCCGTCCCTGGAACGGCAGCGCGACCGCCTGCGCACCCGTCTCGACGTGCTCGGCCGTCTCGCCGCCGATCTGCTGCGTGACATCGGCGAGGGAGCCGGCACCGGTGAGCCCGAACAGTCCCGCTGGGCGGGCGAACTGGACCGGGTGGACGACGAACGTGACACGTACGGCGAGCGACTCCGCTCCGTGGAGGCCCGGTTGGCAGCTCTGGCCGACGAACTCGGCGAGGCGGAGAGGGCCATGGTCCTCACCGAGGACGAACCGGCCGAGCTCGTCGGCCACATCGAGCTGACCGTGGAGGCCGGGGCCGCCGGGCCGGCCGGGCTGCGCCTGACCCACCTCACCCCGTGCGCACTGTGGCGGCCCGCCTACCGGGCCGTGCTCGACGGGGGGTCCCTGACGCTGGAGACGGACGCGGTGGTCTGGCAGCGGACGGGCGAGGACTGGTCGGACGTACCGCTGACCCTGTCGACGGCCCGCTCGGCGTCGGCGGGAGCGCCACCGCGGCTGACCGAGGACCGGCTGACGCTGAAGGACCGTCCGGCGGCCGAACGCCGCACGGTCGAGGTGGAGTTGCGCGAGGAGGAGATCGCGACACTCGGCCCCACTCCGGTGCTGGGCCTGCCCGGGGTGGACGACGGTGGCGAGGCGCGGGTCCTGAGGTCTCCCGCGCCGGTCTCGGTGCCCGGCGACGGCCGCGCCCACCGCGTACCGCTCTCCTCGTTCACCACCCCCGCACGCGACGAGTACGCCTGCGCACCGGAATTGTCCCCGCTGGTCACCCGAGTGGTGCGGTTCGACAACCGTTCCGGCCACGCGCTGCTCGCGGGTCCGGTGGACCTGATCCGCGGGAGCGGGTTCGGCGGGCACGGCACGCTGGACTTCACCGCGCCCGGCGGCCCGGCCGAGCTGGCCTTCGGCAGCCTCGACGACTTCCACGTGGTCCGGGAGACCGAGGAGTCCCGCGACACCACCGGCATCACCCAGCGGACCGTGGTCGCCCGGACGGTACGGCTGCGTCTGTCGCGGTTCTCGGCCCCTGGGGACGAGGGCGAGCGGGTGGTCGTCCTGCGGGAGCGCGTTCCGGTCTCGGAGGTCTCCGCGGTGGAGGTGCACCTGAGCAAGGACGGCTGCTCCCCCGCGCCGGACGCGGTCGACGCCGAGGGCATCGTCCGCTGGGACGTCTCCCTCCCGCCCGGCGGGCATCGCACGGTCACCCTGGTCTACGAGGTGTCGGCAAGCGCCAAGGTCACCGGGGTCTGAGCAGGGCGAACGCAGGGCGGACGCGGGGCGGACGCGGGGCGGACGCGGGGCGGACGCGGGGCGGACGCGGAACAAAATCGGGGCGGACGCGGAACGGAAGCGGCGCCGGAGCAGAACGGAACCAAGGCGTCCGCGGGTTGACGGGACCATGTCCGAACGGCAAAGATCATCGGGCTCGACTCTGACAACGTTGTCGTACGAGAGGAATGCGATGAAAGCGCTGAGAAAACGCGTATTCGGCGTCCTGTTGATCGCCACCACCATGGTCGCGGCCTCCGCCACCTCCGGTGTCGCGAACTCCCGGGCCCAGGGAGCGAAGTTCGCCGCCGACCCCACCACGCTGGTCGACACGTCGATCGGCAACAACGGCGACGGGACCACCTTTCCCGGGGCCTCCGCGCCGTTCGGGATGGTGCAGCTGAGCCCCGACACGCAGCTGAACAAGTACGCCTCCTACGACTACGCCCAGGACACCATCCTCGGTTTCAGCCACACGCACCTCTCGGGCGTCGGTTGTCAGACGATGGGCAACTTCCGCTTCATGCCGACCACCGGCGCGGTCACCTCGTCCGACCCGGCCCAGTACGGCGCGAAGTTCAGCCACGACAACGAGACCCGCTCGCCGGGCTACTACGGCGTGAAGCTCGACAACGGCATCGAGGCCGAGCTCACCGCGACCGAGCGCACCGGCCAGCACCGGTACACCTTCCCGGCAGGTTCGGACTCGGAGAACGTGCTCATCGAGACCGGCCAGAGCAACGGCAGCACCTACGCCGGTGACATCAAGGTGGTCGGCGACGACACCGTGGAGGGCTGGCTCCAGGGCGGCAACTTCTGCGGCGAGACCGGCAAGGAGCGTTACCGGATCTTCTTCAGCGCCAAGTTCGACCGGAAGTTCTCGACCTTCGGCACCTGGTCCGACAACACGCTCACCCCGGGCGCCCGCGAAGCGACGCGCGGCACCAAGCGCGCCGGCGCCTGGCTTTCCTTCGACCCCACGAAGGGCGACCAGGTCGGCACGTCGGTCGGCCTCTCCTACACCTCGGTCGACGGCGCACGCCTCAACCGCAAGGCCGAGCAGCCGAAGTCGTTCGACAAGGCCCGCGCCGGCGTCCACGACGACTGGAAGGACGAGCTGAACCGGATGCGCGTGGCCGGCGGCACCACCGCCGACCAGCGCACCTACTACAGCGCGCTCTACCACTCACTGCTGCACCCGTCGATCGGCTCCGACGTCGACAACCGCTACCGCGGCTTCGACGACCAGGTGCACCGCGCGGACTCCACGTACTACCAGATGTTCTCGCTCTGGGACACCTACCGCTCGCAGAACCAGCTGGTGGCCCTGCTGAACCCGGACAAGGCCACGGACATGGCCAAGTCCGTGCTGCACATCTACCAGGACGGCGGTTGGGTTCCGCGCTGGGGCCTCGGCGGCGGCGAGACCAACGTGATGAGCGGCGACCCGATCACACCGTGGGTCGTCGACCTCTACAACCGCGGCCTGCTCGACAAGAGCACCTCGCGTCAGCTCTTCGACGCGCTCTGGAAGAACGTCAACGAGGTCCCCGCCGACCAGTCGCTCTTCCGCGGCCGCGACGGCAACCCGACGTACGTCCAGAACGGCTGGGTCGCCTACCAGAACCTGCCCGGCTACACGTACGGCGACAGCCGCCAGGCCGGTTCGGCCACGCTGGAGTACGCGCTCGCCGACTGCGCGCTGTCCACCATGGCCGGTGGCCTCGGCTACCGGGACAAGGCCGCGACGCTCGCCTCGCGCTGCGACAACTTCTCCACGCTCTGGGACTCCGGCGTGACGTCGCAGGGGTTCACCGGCTTCCCGGTCACCCGTAACGCGGACGGCACCGTCGCCGGCGACCCCGACCCCACCCAGTCCGGCGCCTTCCACGAGGGCACCGCCTGGCAGTACCAGTGGCTCGCCCAGCAGGACCCGCAGACCCTCTACGGCCTCATGGGCGGTAAGGACAAGGCCGAGCAGCGGCTCGACACCTTCTTCGACCTGCCCACCGTGCTCGCCGACCCGGCGAAGGCCGCCAAGGAGAGCTGGGTGACCGGGGCGTACGACTACCACAACAACTTCGCCTTCAACCCGAACAACGAGCCCGACTTCCACACCCCGTGGATGTACACGTGGACCGACTCGCCGTGGAAGACCTCGTCCGTGCTGCGCGCGATGCGGACCCTCTTCACCGATGACGCGTACGGCATGCCCGGCAACGACGACCTCGGCGCCACCTCGTCGCTGCTCGTCTTCGCCATGGCCGGTGTCTTCGAGGTCCAGCCCGGTTCCGCCAACTACGTCGTTACCGCACCGATGTTCGAGAAGGTCGAGATCCGGCCGGAACACGGCCGCACGATCAGCATCGAGGCCCCCGGCGCCAGCGCGTCGAAGCTCCAGTACGTGTCCTCCGTGAACACGTCCCAGGGCAAGCTGCGCCAGAGCTGGCTCTCCCACGAGAACCTGCTGCACGCCGGCACGATTCGGATCAACCTCTCCGAGAAGCCGACGACCTGGGGCGTCAACGCCGCCCCGCCCGCCATGGGCGCCACGGCCGCCAAGCGCTGACGGCCCCCCGGGGGTGTCCGGCCGAGTCGACCACGACCCGGCCGGGCACCCCCGCCGTGCGTCGCGGGTGACGCGACCTCAGGTCCGGTGGGACGCCCCCGCACCCGCCCCCGGCACGCGGCCCAGCCGGGAGCGGGGGCGATCCACCGCGCGTCGCGGGACCGCCTCAGTGCATCAACTCGGAGTGGGGGTGCTCCGGTGATACCGGACAGACGTAGAGCTGCTGGTCGTAGCCGCTGGCGATTTCGACGGCGGTCGGTTGCCTCGGAGCGGTTTTGGTGCTGAGGGGCGCGACGCGGGCGTCGCGCCGAACGCGACCGCGGTCGTGCACCTCGATGCCTCGGGCGCGGAAGAAGTCGATCACGACCTGGCCCTCAGCCCCCGTGTGGCCGGCGGACGAACCGGCGCGTTCCCGGTCTTCGCGGACTTCGTCCGGGAGCCAGCTGCTGCCGTCCTCTCCCTCGAACGTGGCGATGGTCAGCAGTGCGTCCATGTCGCTGCCGCAGGCGGTACAGAGCCGGGGTGTGGGGTCGGTGGCGCCCCAGCGAGGCCAACCGCCGACCTTCCAGCCGGGCGCGCCGGCCAACTCACGGTCGTAATACAGCTCCGGGGACGACGCGTAGTCATCCACATCCGTGACCGCTGCCCGCCATGCGCTCCAGGTCCCGAGCTGCTGCCGGAGTTCCTTGCTCAACTCCAGATGGTCGGGATATTCGGTGACCCGCTCCGGGTTGAGCAGGCACGGCTCGGGCAGGTAGCCGGCGGACCGCATCACGGGCGGTTCGGGGGGCGTGGCCAGGATGTCCGTGACCGCGGCTGCCGACCGCCAGAACAGCGCGGTCCTGGGCATGGCCGGGTGGTCGAAGGGGCACCACAGGACCTGGAGCAGGTCAGCTCCCTCAGGTGTGGGCAGATCGGGCACGTCCCGTCGGTACAACTGAGCAACAGGCAGCATCGCCATGGAACCCTCGTACGGGGCGAGCACCGATTCCGGCCGATGATCCCGAGGGGGACGAATCCGGCGAAGGGTCTCTCGTTCCCGCGCGGTCAAGCTCCTGTCGCGCGAGGCGGCACGGATCTGTCGTTCCTGCCGCACGTCCGCCGGGGACAGAGCAGGGCGCGTCGCATTCCTCACGTGGGGTCCCTCGCAGTGCGGCCACGGCTCGTCGGCGGGCCACAGCAGCGGTCCGCCGATGGAACTGTCCTGCGGTAGCGGGGCCCCGGGGCGAGGGTGCAACCGGGTCGCCGTACGTGCCCGCGGGCCCAGTCGAGGGAAGAGTGCGGCAACGTCGAACGGTCGCGGCGGAGTGGTCGGAGTCCTGTTCATGGTCGCGATCATGCCAACTCGGTCCGACAACGCTCGCCGCCTCTTCACTCCGGTTTCATCCCCCCCGCCTGCGCGTGGCCGCCCATCGGTTGACGAAAGCGCAACGGAATCGCCGATGGACCCCCCACCGTAGAGAATCCGACCAGAGGGTCCATATGTGAGGTCAGCAACCCCCCATCCCGGAAAGAAGTAATTTTGGAAGCAATGCTAGGATTCATGGTTCCGAACGCGGAGTGACGGAGTGGAACCTGAATGACGAACGGGATCGAGGAGGCAATCTGCTGGAGCGGACCCGCCGTCCTCAGTATCTTCGTACTTGACCCGAGCGAGAAGCCGGTACCCAAGTCCGCTTTTGAACTCGACGGACACGCACCATCATCCGTGGGCACCTACCGCCTGGAGGTCGACCCTGGGGACAAGCGTTTTCCGGAAGTCTGGGAGTACGATCTGACCTTCGAATCCCTCCCTGGGCATCTCGCCGAGGTCGGCGAGAAACTTCTTTGCCGTGGCACACAGCAGGATTCCGTAGTCGCCTGGCTGGCTTTCGAGGGCATCTTCAACTTCGACAGGCTCTTCTCGGACACACTTTTTGCACAGATTTACGGGTACTACATGGCTGGTCAGAAACCCGTGGTCGTGGACGACGCCACAATCCGGAGCAGCGAGTGGAGGGAGCGTATCCGTGCTGTCCATGACTTCCTCGAGGAGAAGTTTCCAGCCCCCCAACAGGGTCCCGAAGAAGGGGAACTCCGGATCTCCGGATCGGGTCGTCGCGCTCGATATCCATCTTGAAGTGGCACGTCCGCTCGAGTTCTGAGAGTCCCCTCAAGTGGCGATCGCCCGGCACGAAACTCTCCGCGAGACCTCCGGAGTCGCCGTCCGCCCGCGATGCCCGGAGCCACGCCCGAAGCTCGACCGGGAAAACGACGCCGGGAAAACCGACGCCCGTGCGCTCCTCGGCCGCAGCGCTCGCCGCCTGCGGAGCAGGAGCAAGGATCGACGGCGCGGTCGTCGGCGCATTCGCCGCCAGCCACTCCACCAGTCGCCGCCACGTCAACCGCGCTTCCCTCATGGGGCATTCCTACGTCGGGACGCCGTCCTGCGGCCTCGCGGCACACCCTACGGACCGGCGACGACACGCCGAGGAGCGCGACGACATCCGCGAGGACGACCATGGATCCGCATTCCGGGACACTGGCCGAATCACGTCGCGTGACGACCACAGTCACCCCCGACCGCCACCGGGGCGTGCTCTCTCCGACCCCGCGCCCGGGCCGGCCTCCAGGCGGAAGTGTATCGAACGCCCTTACGGACAACCGGACTTGGGGGAATCGGGCGAAACTCTTGCGCGCCCCGCCCCGCCGGTTTAGCGTCTGTGCCACCCAAGCGCCCCTCCCCCCACTCGACGCCGCCTCCAAATTGTTAGCGCTAACAATTTCACTCCACGGCCTGACCTGCGACAACGCAAGGAACCGCGCCTCCCCCGCTGCCCCCGACCGCGTGCGACACGGCCATGTCGCCGCACCGGGCGCAGCTCCGCGCCGACGGGCGCCCGGGCGGACCCGCTCGCCTGACGACGTACCCCACACGCCGTCCGGACCTGGCTCCACGGCCGAACGACGTGCCCCTGCTTCAGGGAGCGTCGGGTGTGCGCGCACCGCCTTACACGTATCCCGAACGCCCCGCCCGGAACTTCGTGCTGCCCGTGGTGTCTCTCCTGCTCTCCGCGCACCGGCCAAAGGCGCTCGGAGTCCGGTCCGCCCTTCGGTAATTCCCCGGCCCATCAACGAAACGAGGACAGTGATGAAAGGACTCCGGTCCGCCTTCCGCCGCCGCGCAGCCGCGCTGACGGCGGCCCTGGTCGGCGTGCTCGTCGCCGGCACCCTCTCGGGCACCGCGGTCTCCCAGGCCGCGACGTCCCAGCCCTGCGACCTGTACGCCGCCGGTGGTACGCCGTGCGTCGCCGCGCACAGCACCACCCGCGCGCTGTACGGCTCGTACAACGGGGCGCTGTACCAGGTGCGCCGCGCCTCGGACAGCACCACTCGTGACATCGGGGTACTCAGCGCCGGAGGGTACGCCAACGCCGCCGCGCAGGACTCGTTCTGTGCGGGGACCAGCTGCGTCATCACGGTCATCTACGACCAGACCGGCCGCAACAACCGTCTGACCCAGGCTCCCCCCGGTGGGTTCAGCGGCCCCGCCGCAGGCGGCTACGACAAACTCGCCAACGCCACGATGGCGCCGGTCACCCTCAACGGCAACCGCGCCTACGGCGTCTTCGTCTCGCCCGGAACCGGCTACCGCAACAACGCGACGAACGGCATCGCGACCGGTGACAAGGCCGAGGGGATGTACGCGCTCTTCGACGGCACGCACTACAACGACGGCTGCTGCTTCGACTACGGCAACGCCGAGACCAACAGCCTCGACAACGGCAACGGCACCATGGAGGCCATCTACTTCGGCAACAGCAAGGGCTGGGGCTCGGGCGCCGGCAACGGCCCCTGGGTGATGGCCGACCTGGAGAACGGCCTGTTCTCCGGAGTCAACACCGGATACAACGCCAACGACCCCACCGTCAGCCACCGCTTCCTCACCGCGATCGTCAAGGGTGAGCCGAACCACTGGTCCATCCGCGCGGGCAACGCCCAGTCCGGTTCGCTCTCCACCTATTACAACGGGGTCCGGCCGAACGCCTCCGGCTACAACCCGATGAAGAAGGAGGGCGCCATCATCCTCGGCATCGGCGGCGACAACAGCGTCAGCGCGGCCGGTACCTTCTACGAGGGCGTCATGACCTCGGGCTATCCGACCGACGCCACCGAGAACTCCGTCCAGGCCAACATCGTCGCGGCCGGCTACGCGCAGGGTTCGGGCGGCGGGACCGCCCTCAACAGCGGCTCCTCGGTGTCGCTCCGGGCGACCACCTCCTGCTGCACCACCAGCTACCTCAGCCACTCGGGGGCGAACGTCAACACCACGGTGGTCAGCTCCGCCAGCTCGGCCACCGACAAGGCGAACGCCTCCTGGATCGTCCGGCCCGGCCTGGCCAACAGCGCCTGCCGGTCCTTCGAGTCGAAGAACACGCCGGGCAGTTATCTTCGGCACCAGAACTACCAGCTCTACCTGCACGCCAACGACAACAGCGCGCTCTTCGCCAATGACGCCACCTTCTGCTCGCAGTCGGGCGTGAACGGCCAGGGCAATTCACTGGTCTCGTACAACTTCGCCGACCGCTACATCCGCCACTTCAACAACACCGGATACGTCGCCTCGAACGGCGGCTCCAACACCTTCGACGCCGCCGCCCTCTGGCCGGACGACGTCAGCTGGGCGGTCGTCTCCGCCTGGACTCCCTGACCACTGGAGTCCGGACCAGCCGACCACAGGAGGCTGGACTCCCTGACCACGTGAGGAGCGGGCGGCCGTCCCCGAGGGCACCCCCCCCCGCCACCCCGGGCCTCACTCGCAGAACATTAGGGTGCACCCGGGGGGCGAAGTCGCTC
>NZ_JBSFVR010000295.1:0-9460 GCF_053592415.1 Streptomyces sp. NPDC002690
CCGCGTCCGCCGGACAGTCCCCACCGAGCGCGACCGCGAGGGCCGCGTCCAGCAGAGGACTCGCCAACGACGATACAAGGCCCTGAACGACAATCCTGACTGCGTTGGGGAGCTGCCATGCTGTTGCGGTTCCAGGTGATGAATCACGCCTCCCTCAGGGAGGAGCAGGAGCTGTCGCTGGTCGCCTCGGTCGAGCGGCCGGAGCGGGCCGAGGCCACGGCCCCCGGTGACCTGCGAGCGGTACCCGTCCTCGCGGTCTACGGCACCAACGCCTCGGGCAAGTCGAACGTCATCGACGCGATCGGCTGGATGCGGGACGCGGTGCTGTCCTCGTTCCGCACCTGGGACCCGCGCGGAGGCGTTCCCCGTCGGCCGTTCGCCCTCCGAGCGGACGCCGCCGCCCATCCGAGCTCGTTCGCGGTCGACTTCGTGCTGAAGGGTGTCCGCCACCAGTTCGGTTTCTCGGTCGATGCCCGGCGGATCACCGAGGAGTGGCTCTACTACTACCCCGAAGGCAGACAGCGGCGGCTCTACGAGCGCGACGCCGAGGAGGGGGTCACCTTCGGGCGCTGGCTGACGGGCCGGCGCAAGGTCATCGCCGAGCTGCTCCGGCCGAACAGTCTCTACCTCTCCGTCGCCGCCGCACAGGGCCACGATCAACTGAGTGAGGTGTTCGGCTGGTTCGGCGCGGGGCTGCGGATGGCGACCGACGAGGACTTCTCGCTGCGCCTCGACCACACCGTGGACCTGTGTCTGTCGGACCAGGAACACGCCGTGGACGGGCCGATGTCGACGCTGCTCCGGTACGCCGACCTCGGGGTGTCCGGGCTTGAGATCAAGGAGTGGGAGCCGGAGGTCCTGGAGAGCGGCAAACGGGTCGTGCAGGCTGTCCGCGAGGCGCTGGGGGACGGATTCCAGGTGCAGGAGGCGGCCCGCAGGCAGGTGCGGATCGAACACCGCACGGCCGAAGGCGTCTTCTCCCTGGACCTCGCCCACGAGTCGAGCGGTACCCGCACCTGGATCGGACTGATCGGACCCGTCATCACCACGCTGACCGAGGGCGGTGTGCTCTGCGTCGACGAACTCGACGCGCGCCTGCACCCGTACCTCGTCGACGCGCTGGTCGGCCTGTTCCAGTCGCCCGACACCAACACCACTGGCGCGCAGCTCGTCTTCAGCACCCACGAGGCGGCGTTGCTCGGGCGGAACGTCCGGACGGAACTCTTCCGGGACCAGGTGTGGTTCACCGAGAAGGACCCGGAGACCCTGTCCACCCGGTTGTTCCCGCTCACCGAGTTCGTGGTGCGGGACTCCGGCGGAGGGGAACCCGGCGACAACCTGGAGAAGCGGTACCTCGGCGGGCGGTACGGCGCGGTTCCGCATCTGGAGGACGACCTGCTGCGGGAGATGGCCGCAGCTTTCCGGCACGGGGGTGGGCGTGAAGCGGGGAAAACCGCTGAAGCGGACGAAGGGCGCTCGCGAGGAGCAGCGTAGGTTCCTCATCTACTGCGAGGGGGAGTGCACGGAGGAGCAGTACTTCAAAGGGCTGAGAGCCGATCTCCGCGCGCTGCCGGTCACCATCCAACTGGGCGGCCGGTACGGCGAACCCCGTTCCCTGGTCCGGGAGGCGATCGCGCACAAGGAACGTGCCCCTCGCTCCTCGGCCGACCGCTGGACCTCGTACGACGAGGTGTGGTGCGTCATCGACGTGGAAGCGCCGGTTCCGCACCCCACCCTGCCGGAAGCTCTGCGTCTGGCCGAGCGCAACGGCATCGGCGTGGTGCGTTCCGACCCCTGCTTCGAGCTGTGGCTCCTGCTGCACTTCCAGGACAGCTTCGGCTACCTGACCTCGGACCAGGCGCAGCGCACGCTGGAGAAGCTCGGAGTGTGCGGTTACTCCAGCAACCGCAAGCACCTGGACTTCGAGGCGCTGCGCACCGGGCACGCGGACGCGAGGGGCCGTGCCCAGGCGCTTCGGGAGCGGGCGACGAAGGTGGCGGAGGGGCGTGCCGTGAACCCCTGGACCGATGTGGACCGCCTCGTGGAGGTGCTCAAGGAGTCCAGGGGGCGCAGGCCATAGCGCGCCCGCGGTGACCGCGCTCCCGGCCTCACGGGTGCAGCAACGCCCCCAGCGGGCTCCCCTCCGCCTCCGCCGCAGGGCGGGAGACGTACAGCGCGGTGTGGAAGGAGCCCTCGGTCTCCTTGCCCTGCGGGTCCTCGCCTGCGGCGAGGGTGGCGGCGACGGCGTACCGCTGCTCCTGCTCGCCGGTGAAGCGGCGTTGCGGGTAGGTCTGGGCGGTGTGCTTCTCGGTGGTCAGGCCGTGTGCGTCCAGGCAGTCGGCGATCGGCCGGTAGCTGCCGGTACGGAGCACGAACGCGGCCACCCACACCGGAGCGTCCGCCCCGGCGAGCAATGGCCCGAAGGTCCGGGGAGAGAGGAAGCTGACGCCGCCGGTGACGGTGATGAGGCGCACGTCCCGCGCGGCGCGCAGCAGGGCGGGGCTCGGGGGCGCGGTCTCCAGGTTCTCGGCGAAGCCGTCGTCGAGCAGGCCCACGGCACGGGCGTAGGCGATGGCTCTCGGGGCGGCGTCGAGACCGAGGACGCGGACCGCGTCGGGGCGCCGGTGGGCGGCGTAGAACTCCCTGTCCCGCTCGACGAGCCCGGCGGTGGTCAGCGCGGCGGCCTCCTCGGAGGTGTAGTGGGTGTAGAGGTCGCTCAGGGTGAGGTGGTGGTTGAGCAGGGCGGCGTTGATGCCGTACGAGCAGCAGAGGTCCAGCACCGTGGTCGCGGACGGATCGGCTTCGCCGGGTCGGAGGGCGAGGGCGCCGAGCAGGCGGCGGAAGACGCTCTGGGCGTGGTGCGGCGTCTGGTAGCCCCAGGGCCCCAGCCCCCGGAAGAACGCGCGGGGGTCGGGCTGGTCGTAGGTGTCGTCGAACGGGGTCATGGCGTCGGCAGGCCGTGCAGAACTCGCAGAACTCATCAGGCGTCCCTTCCCGAGCGTCCCTGCGGCCCCGGGCCGTCCTCCGGCGCGGTCGCACGGGCGCCGGGACCGGCGCGGACCCGGCATCCTTCCGGGCGAGTCAACGCCGGAAGTGGCCCCCTGGGAACAGGGCGGTGAGGAAACCGGCCACCCCGAGGGCGCCCCTGATCATCCGCCGCCTTCGTCACCCACGTGGATTCACCGGTGTCGAAGTCGCGGTGCTGCCCCTCACACGTCTCTGATGAGGACGCGCTCACCGCAGAGCTTCGACCAGTCGTCGCGGTCGGAGGTCAGCACGATCGCAGGGCTGGGGGAGCGGAGCGCGAGTGCCGCGACGAGGGCGTCGATGGCGTACTTGTGGCCGTGGAGTCCGCCCGAGTCCCGGAGCAGTGCCACCGCGGTCAGGGAGTCGTCCTGGCTGACCGGTTCCACCCGGAGCCGGGAGAGGAGCCAGTGCAGCCGGGCCATGTCCGTCTTGCCCTGGACGGCTTCGACGATGGTCAGCGCGGACACGATGACGGGCACCCCGGCCTGCCGGGAGGCTTCGATGCGTGCCGCCATCCTGCGGTCGTTGCGGAGCAGCAGGGAGAGCGCCTGCGAGTCCAGCACCACGGACCGGGCCGGTTGTTCCTTCACGCGGCGTCCTTGCCGGAGGCCCGTGCGTTCTCCTCCCCGAAGAGCTCCCGCCGGGCGTCCTCGACCTCCTGCTCCGTGAGCGCACCGTGCTCCTCTTCGTGCGAGGCCACGATGTCCGCGAGTCCGTCCATGGCGAGCTGATGCCTGACGGCCTCGGTGATGTAGCCGGACAGGCCACGGCGACCTGTCCGGGATCGCAACTCACTGATCAGCTCTGCGGGCATGGACACGGAGATGTTCTCGGTGGTGCCGGCTCGGGTCGGCTTCATGGCCTCAGTGTACGACAGTCACTATTACAGTGACGTGGGCTGCTGTACCGCAGTGGGGTACGGCAGGCAAGGCCTCACCGCGACGCGCTCTCGCGGACGCGTACGCACGTCGGCATCGAGCCGTGACGACTCCTGGTCCGAGGTCGAGAGGCGTCGGGCTGCCGACGTGGGGCGCCCTTTCTCACCCCCCGTGTTCGCGCAGCAGCTCGATCATGTTGCGCAGCATCGGGATGGCCGCGTCGCCGGCCTTGTCCTTGTCGTTGAAATGCATGAGTTCGTTCCGAACCTCACGCAACTCGTTCAGGCAGTCCGCGAATGATTTGCGGTCCAGCCGCCAACCGAGCTTGTCCCACTGTTCCTGGTTGCTCAGGACGCGCTGGTAGTCGCCGAAGGAGAGCTGGCCGAACGCGGTGAGTTTGCGGCGTCCGTCCGCGTCGCACAACGCGATCACGTCCGCCAGGTCGAGACCCTCTGAGATGACCCGGCGCAACTGTCGATCCAGATCGCCGATGAGCAGGAACGGCCTGGCTGTCGCGCCGTACTCCGCGGCCACGTCGGCGATGGTGACGATGCCGGCGATCTCGTTCGTCTGGTTCTTCACGAGGACGAAGCCGAACTTTTCGAGATGCGGCAGGACGTCGATCAGGTGATCCGCGTAGCTGACGGCGTGAGCCTTGACGATCGCTCGGGCGAAAGGTGCCTCGGTGTCTGTGTAACGGGCAAGCGCCATGGACTCCCATGTGACGGCGCCCTGGAGATTGCGAGTCCCGTTCAGGACCGGAAGCTGCGAGAACCCGTTGAGCCGCATCTTGGTGAAGGCTTCCTCGAAGCTGGCAGAGGACTTCACCGATGTCACTCCTCCCAGGGCAGAGCGCAGGTTGCCGACCGTCTGACCCTGTATGGGCTCGTCCTCGTCCTCGATCTTCTTGTCGACAGAGGTGCCGGGCGGCGGGGTGGTCAGGGGAGCGCTTTCCGGCTCCGTCGCCTCCGGCTCACCGGGCGTCCCTTCAGCGACTGGCCTCCCTGACGTCGGTTCGTCCTCGGTTGCTGCCTCTTGGCCGTCCTCGGTATCCACCGGCGGCCCGGTCAGGGTGACCTGGTCGTCGAGGCCGACCGCCGCGAAGTCCGGCATGGTGGACAGGCCGTGGTTCGCCAGTTCCGCGGCTATTTGATCGCTGACCAGGTAGCCGCGTCGGGAAGCGCCCCACCACGCCAGGAGGTTGCGGACGGTAAGTGTGATCGGTGCCGAGGCGTCAGCCTGCTTCCGGGCGTGCTTCAACCAGGCGTGCCGAGCTGCCGAATGGTCGTCCGGTGCCACATCGCCTGACATCGGTTCCGCAGCCGCGTCGAGAAACGCCTGTCGCAAGGAGTCCAGCAGCGTGCCGTCGGGCAGCCGCCAGGCGGTCCAGCCGTCATAGGGGCCCCGTCCAGTGGCCGCGGCCACTGCCTTCGAGGGGGTGGGGAACCTTTGGCCGTTGGGCAGTTCGATCTTGCCGTCCACGGTGACGAAGCCGGTGTATTCCTGCCCCGATCGCTGACGCAGGAACGTGAGTTGTGTCCCCGCGGCGAGCAGGTGGGCGTCCACCAGGTCCGAAACACGGACCCGTCGTCCACCGATCAGGTAGGAGGCCCGTCCGGCCGCCAGTTCCTCGACGCCGTCCGCGGTCGAATCCGACATCGGTGCCCGCCCTTCGTTCGCTCCCGACGAGACCTGATCGTCGCAGAGACGCTTGCCTGATGCTGAGGGTTGGACGAAGGGCATCGATGTGGGTCCGCCGGCCAGGAACCTGACATGGTCGTAACAGCGGCTGCACGGCGAGGTGGCAAGGCCATGGCGGTCGTTTCCACGTCAGGAGCTGGGTGTTGGCTGGGCAGGGAGACTTCGCCGTGGATCGTGCCGGACGACTTGTGGGAGCGGACCGATCCGCTCCTGGCGCGCAGGGAGGAAGGTGCCGTCGTGAGCGGCGGTCGGGGCAGGGCTTCTCGACCGCCCGCTCCAGCTGCCGGTATGAGGGCTGCGGACCGGCCCTGCGGTCACACGGGCACAGCCCGCCGGTCGTGGCCCTACTCCTCCGCCAGCTCCGCGACCCCCGTGATCCGGTGCAGCGGATACGTGCGGACCTCGTCCGCGGTGTGGTCGTACGCGGTGACGAAGCCGCCCTCCACCCGCACCGGGGCGATCACGCGCTGGCTGGCGGCGCCCTCCGCGTTGACGTAGCCGATCCAGAGCGTGGAGCCCGTCATGGCGGCGGCCTGGACGGTCGCGAGGGTGTCCGCCGCGGAGGTGCGCGGGAGCGTGCCGGACGGGGCGCCGGACTCGGCGGCGGGCTCCTTGCGGACCACCGTGGCGGCCGTGTCACCGGCCCGGATGGCCCGTACCGCCGCGCCGAGCAGGGTGTCGTCCGGTACCGGCGGCCCCTCGGGTACGGGCACGGGGGCGGTACGCGGCGGGGTGCGGCGGGCGCCGGCGCGGGTGATGAGGACGTCACCCTCGGCGGACTCGGCTGCCGGGGCGTAACCGAGGTCGCGGAGCCCGTCGAGGAGCGAGGCGGGGTCGGTCTGCGAGGCGAGGACGGTCGGGGCGAGCCGGCGCAGCCGCAGCACGGCCGAGCGCTTGTCGGCCAGGATCTCGTTGAGTACGGACTCGTCGTCGCAGCGAACGTACGAGGACGCGGCGCCGATCCGGAGGTGGCCGTGGCGCCGGGCCACGTCGTCGACCAGGTAGGTCAGCGGCTGCGGTACCGGGGTGCGGCTGTGCTTCGCGAGGAAGGCGTGCAGGTCGGAGGCGCTCTGTCCGGCGTCCAGCGCGCGGCGCACCGAGCCGGGGGTGAAGCGGTAGACCGTCGCGCCGCCCTTGGACTCGACGTCGGCGAGGACCGAGAGGACGTCGGCGAGCGGGCGTTCCAGCGGCCCGGGGGCGACGGCCGTCAGGTCGGCCTGGAGGAGCACGTGGTCGAGCGGTTCCGGCAGCAGCGGGGCGAGCAGCGCGGCGGCGGCGTCGGCCGGGGTCGCCGGGCGGCCCGCCGGGGTGCCGGTGCTTCCGGGGGCGGGCGGGAGCAGTGCCCGGGCCTGGGAGGAGAGGGCGCCGCGGCCGGTGATGCCGAGGAGTTCCGCCTCGTTGACCGTCCACAGGGCGATGCGGGAGCGCAGGTCGGAGGTGTTGCTCGCGCTCTCCTGCGCGGGGTGGACCTCGCCGCGCGAACCGCCGCGCAGCGGGCGTTCCCAGCGCAGCCGGGTGAGCAGGGTCGCGGGGTCGGGCGCGGTGCCACGCGGCAGCGCGGCGAAGAGGGCGAGCACCCGGCGGCGTACGTCGGGGGCGGTGGAGCGGTCGAGTTCGGGGCCGAGCGCGGACAGGGCGCGGCCCTTGGCGTCCTGTCCGCCGACCAGCCCGGCGGTACGGGTGGCCGCCAGCCAGGCGAGCGCGAGACGCGTCCACCGCTGGGCGGCGGGGAGTTCGAGCCAGTCGTCGTAGGCGGGCGTGGCGCCGTAGTGCTCGTCGCTCTCGCCGTCCGCGGCCAGCAGACCGGTGGCGTAGGCGAGTTCGACCCAGAACGCGGCGACCGGTTCCGTCGTGTCGAGGGCGCTCGCGACCCGCTTGAGCTCGCGCACGCTCAGCCCGCCGGAACGGAGCACGGTGGGGCCGCCGCCGTTCCACAGCTTCAGCAGGTCCTCGATGGTGGACAGGGCGAGGAACGCCTGCCCGGCCGCCGCTCTGTCCACAGCCTGTGGATCGCGTTCGGCGACCGGCTGGACGACCGGCGGCATCGGCTCCGGTACGCGATGGGCGCGCCCGGCCCGCAGATGCAGGGCCGCCTCGCGCGGCAGCACCACCGTGCGCGCCGACACCGGGAGCAGCAGACCTCGGTCGCGCAGCCAGCGGACGGGCGGGGTCGGACTCGGCGTGATCTCGCCGTACGGCGGGCCCCACACCAGCCGGTCCAGCACCGACAGGGCCTCCACGGGCGCGGAGTCCAGCAGTTCCGCCATGCGCGTGCGGTCGGTGAAGAGGGCGGTCAACGCGGCCACGGCGGAGACCGGGTCGTAGGTAGCGGAGAGTCCCGCTGCGGTCAGGATCTCCTGGAGCCGGCCCGGCGACATTCCGGCGGTGGCCTCCGCGACGGTCGGCCCGAGTCCGGTGGGGGAGGGGTGCTGCGGGGACGGCGCGAGCAGCTCCCGGGCGGTGCGCACCAGGTGCAGCCGCTCGTCCTCGCCCCAGACCAGGGCCTGTTCGCGCAGGGTCGCCAGGGCGCCCGGCAGCGCCGACGTGATGGCGGCGCCGGTGCTGTCGTGGTGGGCGCCGTCGTCGTGCCCGTCGCCGGTCAGCAGCCGCAACAGCGTGTCGTACGGCGCCGGATCGGGGGCCACCGCGAGGGCCTCGGCGGTCTGCAGCGCGAACCGATCGAGGTGTTCCAGCGCGCGCACCACGGAGGCCCGGGTGCCTGCTCGGGTGGCGAGCTGGGTGATGTCGCCCGGCACCGGCGTGAGCAGGTCGGGACGGGCGCGCAGCAGCCCGGCAAGCGCTTCGTCGCCGCGGACACGCAGAGCTTCGGCGAGCGTGCGCGGTGGTGTGGTCGTCCCCATCCGTCCCACGGTAGCCCCTGGAACGCTACGGTCGGAGCAGGTCAGCCGGAGGGAACCGAGGGGACGGGCCACGTGGGGATCGAGAGCGACCAGCTCGTCTACGAATTCTTGAGCCGTGTCGGAGACCTGGCACAGCGACAACAGCTCTCCTCCGGCGCCCGGATGAGGCTCGTCGCCCAGGTGCGCGACGAGATCGAGAAGCAGCGCGGGAAGGCCGGAGCCGACTCGCCGGCCGCCGTGCGGCGCATCATCGGCCGACTCGGAGAACCCGGCGAACTGGTCGCCGCCGCCGCCGAGTCGGCCGGCGGCGGGGAACCCGTACCGCCCTCGGCGCCGCTGCCGCCGCCGCGTTCGGCAACCTCCGCGCGGGAGACGGGGGGCGAGGCCGGTGACGCCCCGGCAGGACCGGTGCCGGCGCCCCGACGCGGGGTGTTCCGGCCCCGCCCCGCAGCCGAGGGGCCCGTCGGAGCGGGCGGCACGGAGGCGGAGCACCACGAAGAGGGATCACGGTGGGGCGCGTCGCCGTTCCGTAAGAACCGGGGCACAGGCCGGGACGCGGCACCGGAGGAAGCGGTGCCCGAGCCGGGCGGTGCGGCGGGGACGAGCGGGGTGGACTGGGCGGCGGAGACCGGGGACTCCGGCTACTGGCCCGATCCGTCCGCCCCGCACGTGATCGGCCTGGACCGGCTCGGCGACACCGTGGGCGAACCCGAGTGGTGGCGGGTCGAGCCGGGGCCGTTCGGCGAGTTCGGCGACGGGGTGCGGGTACCGGGGTTCATCGGCGGGGTGGAGATCCCCGCCCTGCTGAAGCCGCCGCCCCGCCCCCGCGAGGACGGCGAGGACGCCGAGGACGGCGATCCGGAGAAGACGGACGAGACCGGCAAGGCGGGTGGGACGGGCGAGGCGGACACGCCGGACCCCGCCCCCGCCCCCGTACGCCGGCGTCTGCCAGATCCGCGGCGGGCCCAGGTCAGCTGGTCCTGGCCGCCCGGC
>NZ_JBSFVR010000296.1:0-9438 GCF_053592415.1 Streptomyces sp. NPDC002690
GTGCGGGCGGGCGCCGCCCCCGTGCGTGGTACGGGTCCGGGAGCCGCCCGCGCAGTGGTCCGACCCGGCGCGGATCGCCCGCGCCACGCGGGCCGCGCCGGGGCCGACGGCGTGGGCCCGCACCTACTGGCCCGCCTGAGAGCCCGTGGCCGAGGGTGACCGGTGTCCCGCGTACGGGTGGTTGAGTACCCGTACTCAGGCAGGGGGGCGGCGGGCGGAGCAGGATCGGACGCATGCTCTGGTCCGACCCCGACAACCGCCCGCCGAAGGAACTGCGCGACGCCCAGGAGATGCTGCGGCGCGCGGGGTTCCTCCTCGCCCTGGCCATGGTGGTCGGGATGATCGTGGTCGGCCTGCGCTGAGGCGTCGGCCTCGCGCTTACAGCGTGACGGCCCACAGGACGGTCTCGCCCGCGGCCACGACGCCCACGGCGATCCAGCTCAGCACCTTGGCCCAGCGCGGGAAGCGGTGACGGTCGGGCTCGGGGGTGGTCCGGCCGTTCCACATCCACCAGAGCGCTCCGGCGCGCACGGCGACCGAGACGATGCTCAGCGTGATCCGGACGGCTTGGCTGTCGGTGGCCCCCATCGCGAGACTGAGGAACAGGTTCGGCACCAGGAGCCAGGCGAGGGCGGCACACCTGCGGGACCGGCTCCACCACGGGGACAGGCACAGCGCGACGCAGCACCCGAAGGTCAGGAAGAAGACCGGGAGAGCGAAGACCTCCGAAATCCCGTCGTCGGACGGGAGCCGTCCGAGGACGCTCACCAGGCTGCCCGCCGCCAGACCCCACACGATCAGACCGGGGCTGCTCCACCAGGGGGTCCGCGCATCCGCCCGGTACGCGTCCACGGCGACCGCGCCGACCTGCTCCGGGGTGCCGAGTTCGACCAGGACGTGCGCGAGCTGCCCGGGGCGCTCGGCGAGGGCCACCGCGACGCGCTCGGCGACGCCTCCGACGACCTCCTTGCGCCGACGGGCCGGGAGGTCCGCGACGGCCCGCTCGACGGCGTCCAGGTAGCCGCGCACCTCCTGACCGTCGGTGTCCCGGTGGTCGGTGGGGTGAGTCGTCATTGCTGCTTCTTTCTCTGAGGAGCGAGCGGAGGACCGCGGAGCGACGGCGGGGAAACGCGGACGGGTCACCGGCACACCGGGGGCAGGAGTCCGCGACGGTCAGTACGGGGCGGTGCGGTGGCGCAGTACGCGGAGCGCGGCGGCGGTGAGCAGGGCCGCTGCGGCGAGCACCAGCACGCTGGAGGCGATCTGGAAGCCCCAGTAGTCGCCGGGTTCGAGGGCGTTCATGAGGTAGCTGTCCTGGGGCAGGGCGTCGTAGAACTGGAGTCCGACGACTCCGCCGGCGTGGAACCCGTGGACCTCGGAGAACAGCGGGAAGTCGACCAGCAGCACGGCCCGGGAGCGGACCAGCGCTCCGGCCACCAGCCAGGTGAGGACCGGCGCGGCGACCAGGGCCGGCAGGGTGCGGCGCAGGAGCGTCCCGCACAGCGCGCCGGCCGCGACGCCGAGGAGGACGTGGGCGACGGTCACCGGGCCGATCGTGTAGTACGCGTTCTGCCGTTCGGCGCCGTAGGTGAGCAGGCCGAGGCGGAAGCCGTGCACGGCGCTGATCCGGTACAGCGCCACCGCGGGGACGGTCACCGCCGCGAGGAACGCCGCCTGGACCGCCCAGCGGACGGTGAACCACCGCCGGGGCGTGACCGACTGGGTCAGCGCGAGGACGACCCGGCGGGTCTCCCACTCCCGCGCGGTCAGGACGGCGGTGACGAGCGCGGCGAGCAGCGCGGGCCGGAGGGCGAGGGACGAGCCGTCGTTCACGAGCTGCCCGGTCACCCGGTGGGCGTCGTCCGCGTAGCGCCCGAAGTGGTAGGCCTGGCCCCCGACATGGTCGCGCAGGGCTATGGCGTCGGCCCAACTGCCGTAGTGGTACAGGATCGCGGCGCAGACCCACGCGGCCGGCAGCAGGAGGGCGAGCGCGACCCACCGGTACTGCCGTACGGCGATGAGCACGAGCGGCAGACCGCGTTGTTCGGCCCGGGCGGGCACGGCGGGCGGGGCGGGCGGGGCGGCGGGGGCGCTCATGCGGCGTCTTCCTTGCTGAGGGCGGCCGGGTGACCCGGGGCGGCGGGGGTGAGATGGGCGAGGACCAGTTCCTCCAGTGAGGGGGTCCGTGCGTCCCAGGCGGCAGGCAGCGGCCCTGCGGGGCGGATGAGCGCGCTGGTGCCGCGTCCGGCCGGGCGGGACTCCACGACGGTGTGGCCGCCGAGGCGGTCGGGGCCGCCGGTCACGGCGACCACGGCGTGGGACGCGGTCAGTTCGTCGATGTCGCCGCAGAGCCGGACCGCGCCCCGGTCGAGCAGGAGCAGGTGGTCGCAGACGTCGGCCAGCTCGGAAATGATGTGCGAGGACATCACCACGGTGGTGCCGGTGTCGGCGACGTGCGCCATGAGCAGCCCCATCAACTCCTGCCGCGCCAGCACGTCGAGGTCGGCCATCGGTTCGTCCAGCAGCAGCAGGTCGGCCCGCTTGCCGAGGGCGAGGGCCAGGGCCAGGCGGGTGCGCTGGCCGCCGGACAGGGCGCCGACCCGGTCGTCGCGCAGCGGCCGGGCGATCCGCCCGGCCAACTCGGCGTCCCAGTTGGACCCGTTGGTCCGGGCGCCCAGGCGCAACATCTCGCCGACCGTGAACCCGGTGAAAAGCGGGCGGTGTTGGGCCAGGTAGGCGACCCGGGGATGCCCGGCTCCCGGCGGTCCGCCCAGGACCTCGACCGTCCCGGACGCGGGTCGCCGCATACCGGCTGCCAGCTCCAACAGGGTCGTCTTTCCCGATCCGTTGGGACCCACGAGCGCGGACACGACCCCTGCGGGGACGTCGAAGGTGCAGCGGTCGAGGACGTGCCGGCCCCTGCGCCCGTATTTCTGGGTGACCCCGTGGGCGGCGAGCGCCGCGTCAGGGCCGCTGGTGGGGAACGTCATCGGATTCCTTCGGGAGGTAGAGGTCGTCCAGTACGTCGTTGAACAGGGCGGCGAGGTCGTCGCGTTCGGCGCCCTCGGCGACGGCCCTGGCGGCCACGTCCGCGAGCCCCGCCCGCCAGGGCGAGTCGGCCGAGGACGCGCCGAGGGTGCCGGTCACGAAGGTCCCGTGTCTGCGCCGGGTCTCGACCAGCCCCTGGGACTCCAGCTCGCGGTACGCCTTGAGCACGGTGTTGGGGTTGAGCGCGGTCGCCTCCACCACGGCCCGCGCGGTGGGCAGCCGGTCACCCGGCTTCAGCAGACCGAGCCGTAGCGCCTGCTGGACCTGCTGGATGATCTGGACGTAGTTCGGGACACCACTGCGCCGATCGATACGGAAGGCGAACCCCATGGCCTCACCTTCCGTAGAACCAATGAACTAGTTCAATGATGCATTGAGCTCTCTCAGCACGTCAAGGCACATGGGGGCCTCACTCTCACGGGTGATCACCGACCGGGCGGGCACGAAGGGGCCGGACAAACGGACGGACGCGGGGAGACACGTGCGCACGAACGGCGCACGGGCGGTCGGCGATCGGGCTTCCTCACCTTGTCCCGCATCGCGCGGCGGCCCCGGCGCACGGTCCGTTCGGACCGGCCGGGGCCGCCGCACGTGTCGCCCGGCCGGGCCTCAGCCGGCGAGCTGCCGCTCGGGACCGGAACCGTCGGCCGTCGCCCCGGGGGTGACGCCGTGCTGCTCCTCTTCGGGACGGCCCTTCCTGGGCAGCAGGAAGGTGCTCGCGAGGAAGGCCACCAGCAGGCACGCCTGGACGATCAGCGCGCGGCGGAAGCCGCCGGTGAAGTCACCGGTCTCGGCCCGGGCGAAGAACACCGAACCGAAGACCGCGACGCCGATGGAGCCGCCGATCGCCTGGACCGCCGACAGGACACCGGAGGCGGATCCGATCTCGTCGTCGTCGACCGCGGCCAGGATGAAGCTGAACAGGGCGGCGATCACCATGCCGGCACCGACGCCTGCCACCGCCACGCCGGGAACGATCTCCCGGATCGAGAACGAGGCGGCGTCCAGGCCGTCGAGCTCGGACCAGAGCACGGCGGCGCCGGCCAACTGGACCAGCGGTCCGATCTGCAGCACCTTGCGGCCGATCCTGTCGGCGAGGAACGCGCCACTGACGGCGCCGCCGATCGCGGTCCCCACCGCGAGGGGCAGATTGCCCAGTCCCGCCTCACCGGCGGTGAAATGCCGGCCGATCTGGAGGAACAGGGTCAGTACGAGCTGGGTGCCGATCAGCCCGCCGAAGAACAGGGCGATGCCGCCGAGTCCCACGGTGAAGGCCGGTTTGCGCAGCAGGCTCGGTGTCACCAGCGGCTCGCGGCCGACGGCGGCGGTACGGCGCTGCTGAAGGGCGAAGAGGGCGAATCCGACCACCGAGGCGGCCATGGACACCCACGTCCACAGCGGCCAGCCCTCCTCCTGGCCCTGGTTGAGCGGCAGCACCAGCAGGGCGCAGGCGATCACGACCAGTGCGGCGCCGGCCGTGTCGACCCGAACCGTGCGGTCGCCCGCCTTCCTGGGCACGAACTTCGCGGCGACGATCAGCGCCACGATGCCGATGGGCAGGTTGATCAGGAACACCGACCGCCAGCCGAGGCCGAAGAAGTCGCCCTCGATGAGGAAGCCGCCCAGGACGGGACCGATGATGCCGCCCAGGCCGAGGACGGGTCCGAAGATCGCGAAGACCTTGGTGAGCTCGGGACCGGAGAAGTTCTCCCGCAGCAGGCCCAGACCCTGGGGCAGCAGTACGGCTCCCGCGGCGCCCTGCGACAGCCGGAAGGCGATCAGCGACCCGATGTCCGGCGCGACCGCGCACAGCAGGGAGCACGCGGTGAAGGCCGCGAGTCCGATCAGGAACATCCGGCGCCGGCCGTAGCGGTCGCCGAGCCGGCCGCCGAGCACGAGCCCGGCACCCAGGGTGAGGGCGTAGCCGCCGATCACCCATTGGAGTCCGACGGAACCGGCGCCGAGCGACTTCTCCAGGTCCGGTCCGGCGACGTTGACGATCGAGGCGTCCAGAAGATCCATGATCTCCGCGACGATCATCACCGCCAGGATCAGCCATCGGTAGGGCTCGGTCGCCCTGTCAGGGGCGGGGGACGGTTCGCGCACAAGATACCTCCATGGTGAAGTAATTCCATCATGAAGGTAAAGTGGTGACGGTAGGTTGTCAAAGCGGAGCGGTCGTGCGGATCGCACGGCTGGGGAGAAGGGTGGAGGGGTCGGCATGGAGGAAGCCGTGGGCGACGGCGTCGCGGAGCAGCGTGAGCGGCTGATGGAATCGCTGAGGAACTACGGCGGTCACTACGCCGAGCTCAGCCGGCGCTTCGCCGCCTGGCTGGGCCTGCACTCCACCGACGCCACCGCGGTCCTGGAGATCGCCGCCGCCGAGGAGCGCGGCACTCCGCTGTCACCCGCGCGGCTGAGCGAGCGCATCCCCCTCTCCACCGGCGCCACCACCGCACTTCTGAACCGCCTCGAATCGGCGGGGCACATCACCCGTGCCCGCGAGCACTCCGACCGGCGCGTCGTCACCCTGCGCAGCGGAGCACACGTCCAGGAGAGGGCGGACGAGTTCTTCGGCCCGCTCGCCCGACGCCTCGACGCCACGATGTCGCATTACCCGCCCCGGTTCCTGGCACAGGTCGAAGCGTTCATGGCGGACCTGAACACCACCATGGACGGCCACTTGGCCGATCAGGACACGCGCCCCACCCGCCCGCACCCCTGACTACCGGACTCCCCGACGACCGGAACCCCCCTGACGACCGGAACCTCTGACGACCGGAACCCCCTGACCGGCTCACCCCGCCGCCCGCCCGCGCCCTCACCGCCACGCCGCCTCCGCGAGCCCCGGCCGCACCTCACCGTCGCGCCGCCTCCGCGAGCCCCGGTCGAAGGCAGCGCGAGGAGCCCTGGTCGCGGGCAGCGCGGTCGCGGGCAACGCGAGCAGCCCCGGTCGCGGGCAACGCGAGCAGCCCCGGTCGCGGGCAGCGCCAACAGCCCCGGCACCCCGCGCCCGCCGTACGGAGTCGTCGGCGCCGGGAACCCGGGCGGCCCGGACCGGGAGGCGACCTACGATGGCCCGCATGACTGCTCAGCGCCGGCTCGTTCTCGCCTCCGCCTCCCCCGCCCGTCTCGGCCTGCTGCGGCAGGCGGGCTTCGCCCCCGAGAAGATCGTCAGCGGGGTGGACGAGGACGCGCTCTCGGCACCGACCCCCGGCGAGCTGGCGCTGGTCCTGGCGCGGGCGAAGGCCACCGCCGTGGCAGCGCTCCCGCAGGCGGCCGACGCCCTGGTGGTGGGGTGCGATTCGGTGCTCGACCTGGACGGTGAGGCGCTGGGCAAGCCCGCCGACGCCGAGGAGGCCACCGCCCGCTGGCAGGCGATGCGGGGCCGCGCCGGGGTGCTGCGTACCGGCCACAGCGTGATCGACACGGCGAGCGGGCGCACCGCGTCCGCGACCGCGTCCACGGTCGTCCGCTTCGGTGAGCCCACCGACGCCGAGATCGCCGCCTACGTCGCCACCGGCGAACCGATCCACGTCGCGGGGGCGTTCACCCTGGACGGCCTCTCCGGCCCGTTCATCGACTCCATCGAGGGCGACCACTCCAACGTGATCGGGCTCTCGTTGCCGCTGCTTCGCCGACTCCTCGGTGAACTGGGCGTCTCCGTCACGGAGTTGTGGGACTGACCACCGGCGGCGCCGGGGTTGCTCCCGCTTCGGGGTCCCGGCGCCCGGGGCCGTACCCGATCAGGGTGCCGACGAGCAGGGCCAGCGCGGCCATCAGGCAGGCGAAGGCGTACCAGCCGACCAGGCCCACCGCCAGGGCGCCCAGCACACCGTGCGTGACGGCGGCGAGGATCAGCGCGAACCGGCCCACCCGGCCCGGAGCGCGGTCGCGCACCGCGGCGATCAGCGCGACGAGGGCGACGGCCACCAGCAGCGCGGCCGAGACGCCGCCCATCACCCAGGCGCCGGTGCTCATGGCCCCGGGTTCCAGGCCGGCCAGCGACATGTTCTGCCTGTCCGCCACCGTGGCGAGGATCGTGTTCACGATCGCCACGCCCACGGCCTCGGCGAGGAGAACGAGCGCGGTCACGACGGCCACCGGTCTGCGCACCATGGCGCCACCCCCTGTTACCCATAGTTACAACCGACACCGCGGACCTTACTAACGGGTAATCGTCTGGACAAGGGCTCGCGCGCGCCGGGCGGAGATCGGCCGCGCGGCAAGGAAAATCATCACCCGTTCGTGGGGACCCGACAAAGAAAAGCCACCGGTCGTTGCGCCTACGGACAGAGACCTGGACCACACCTCGTGGCTACTGTGCGGTTGAGGATCGCGGCGTACCGTGGTCCGACAAGGGATTTTGCGACTCCGGAAGCCTCGGAATCACGCTCCGTGTGGGCAAGCTCACCCATGGGGACGGGTCGTACGGCCGTGTTGGTAGTCCCTAAACTCAGCTTGTTCCTAGGAGGGAGTCATCGTGCGCAAGGTGCTCATCGCCAACCGTGGCGAAATCGCTGTCCGCGTCGCTCGGGCCTGCCGGGACGCCGGGATCGCCAGCGTCGCCGTCTACGCCGATCCGGACCGGGACGCTCTGCACGTCCGCGCGGCCGACGAGGCGTTCGCTCTGGGCGGTGACACCCCGGCGACCAGCTATCTGGACATCGCCAAGGTGCTGCGCGCCGCGGCCGACTCGGGCGCCGACGCGATCCACCCGGGGTACGGATTCCTGTCCGAGAACGCGGAGTTCGCGCAGGCGGTGCTGGACGCCGGGCTGACCTGGATCGGCCCGCCGCCGCAGGCGATCCGCGACCTCGGCGACAAGGTCGCCGCCCGGCACATCGCGCAGCGCGCCGGTGCCCCGCTCGTCGCCGGCACCCCGGACCCGGTCTCCGGCTCCGACGAGGTCGTGGCGTTCGCGCGGGAGCACGGTCTGCCCATCGCGATCAAGGCCGCCTTCGGCGGTGGCGGACGCGGCCTGAAGGTCGCCCGCACCCTCGAAGAGGTCCCGGAGCTGTACGACTCCGCCGTCCGTGAGGCCGTCGCGGCGTTCGGCCGGGGCGAGTGCTTCGTCGAGCGTTACCTCGACAAGCCGCGCCACGTCGAGACCCAGTGCCTCGCCGACCAGCACGGCAACGTCGTCGTCGTCTCCACCCGCGACTGCTCGCTCCAGCGCCGCCACCAGAAGCTGGTCGAGGAGGCCCCGGCCCCCTTCCTCTCCGAGGAGCAGAACGCCCAGCTGTACGCCGCGTCGAAGGCGATCCTGAAGGAGGCCGGCTACGTCGGCGCCGGCACGGTCGAGTTCCTCGTCGGCACGGACGGCACGATCTCCTTCCTGGAGGTCAACACCCGTCTCCAGGTGGAGCACCCGGTCACCGAGGAGGTCACCGGCCTCGACCTGGTCCGCGAGATGTTCCGGATCGCCGACGGCGAGGAGCTGGGGTACGGCGACCCGGCGGTGCGCGGTCACTCCTTCGAGTTCCGCATCAACGGCGAGGACCCGGGCCGGGGCTTCCTGCCCGCCCCGGGCACCGTCACCACCTTCAGCGCCCCGACCGGCCCCGGTGTCCGGCTCGACGCCGGTGTCGAGTCCGGCAGCGTCATCGGCCCCGCCTGGGACTCGCTCCTGGCCAAGCTGATCGTCACCGGCGCCACCCGTGAGCAGGCACTCCAGCGCGCCGCCCGCGCGCTCGGCGAGTTCACCGTCGAGGGCATGGCCACGGCCATCCCGTTCCACCGCGCGGTGGTGGTGGACCCGGCGTTCACCTCGGACCCGTTCCGCATCCACACCCGCTGGATCGAGACCGAGTTCGTCAACGAGATCAAGCCCTTCACCACGCCCGCCGAGTCGGACGAGGACGAGGGCAACCGGGAGATCGTCGTCGTCGAGGTCGGCGGCCGTCGTCTGGAGGTCTCGCTCCCCTCGTCGCTCGGCATGAGCCTCGCCCGTACGGGCCTGGCCGCCGGTGCGAAGCCGAAGCGCCGCGCGGCGAAGAAGGCCGGCTCCGCGGCCTCGGGCGACACCCTCGCCTCTCCCATGCAGGGCACCATCGTCAAGGTGGCCGTGGAAGAGGGCCAGGAGGTCAAGGAGGGCGACCTCATCGTCGTCCTGGAGGCCATGAAGATGGAGCAGCCCCTCAACGCGCACCGCTCCGGCACGATCAAGGGCCTGACCGCCGAGGTCGGCAGCTCGCTCTCGTCCGGTGCCGCGATCTGCGAGATCAAGAGCTGACGCACTCCGTCGGCGCCCGGCAAAGACCGACAGGCCCCGCCCGGTCCGTACGCCCACCGCGTAGGAATGCGCGGACTCCGCGTAGGCCACGTGCGACCTGTCGGACAGGGTGACCAGCGTGACGGGTGTGTAGAACGAACGGCGTTCGCCCAGCT
>NZ_JBSFVR010000297.1:0-9419 GCF_053592415.1 Streptomyces sp. NPDC002690
GCCCTGTGGGGCTGCCTGCTCGGACTGATCATCCGTCAACAGGTGGTCGCCGTGGTCGTGATGCTGCTGAGCACCTGGCTGGTCAGCGGCGGCCTCCAACGACTGGTCCCCGAAGTCGGCAGGTTCACCATCGACGAGGCGATGGCCGCGGTCTACCAGGACAGCTCCACCGCCGGGCTGCTCCCCACACCCTGGGCGATCGTCGTGCTCGCCGCCTGGATCGCCGCCGCCGCCGTGGCGGGCCGCGCGTTCTTCGTCCGCAGGGACCTACCGTGAAACTCGCCCTGAAGCGCCCGGAACCCGTGGTGCCCGTGCTCCCCCCGCTGCCCGAGCGCCCCGCCCTGGCGGACGAGGTGCTGGTGCACGAACCGGCGGGCGAAGGCGCCCCGTGGATCGTGCAGTTCGGCGCCGGGCGGTACCTGCGGGTCGGCGCCGGGATGGCCCGGCTGCTGCGCTCGGCGGACGGGACGAACACCGCCGAGGACATCGCGGAGCACCTGGGCCGCCCCTGGACCGCCGAACTGGTCGGCGAGGGACTGCTGCGCGCGCAGAAGATGGAGCTGCTCCAGGACCCGGCGCGCGAGCCCGTACGGACCCGGCGGTTCGCGTTCGTACCGCCGCTCACCTTCCAGTACACCGTGGTGCGCCCGGACCGCCTCCTCGCCCGTCTGAGGCCCCTGACGGCCCGGCTGGCACACCGGGCGTGGGCGGTGGCGCTGATGGCCCTGGTGGCCGGCGGTCTGCTGAGTGTCGCCTTCCAACTGCCCACCGCCACCGACGCGCTGAGCGGTCCGCTGCCGGTCTGGGCCCTGGTCGCGCTCGTCGTCGTCACCTATCTGGGCACCGCGCTGCACGAGATGGCGCACGGGGCGGTGCTGAGCCACTACGGCGGCAAGCCCAGCCGGATGGGCGTCATGCTCTTCTACCTGACCCCCGCGTTCTTCTGCGACGTCACGGACGGCTGGCGGCTGCCGAACGGCGCCCAGCGGGTACGCATCGCGCTCGCGGGCATCACCGTGCAGGCCGCCATCGGCTCGGCGGCCGGGCTCGCCTCGGCGGGCGTGGCCCTGGCCGGGGGCAGCGGCACCCTGCGCGAGCTGCTGCTCCTGCTGACCGTCACCAGCTTCCTCTCCGGCTTCTTCAACGCCGTCCCGTTCATCAAGCTCGACGGCTACCTCGCGCTCATGAGCCACCTGGACGTCTCGCACCTGCGCGACCGGTCGATGGCCGACGCCCGGCGCTGGGCCGCGAAGGTGCTCTTCGGCGGGCGGTACGAGAAGACGGTGCCGGAGCTGGGCTGGGCCCCGCTCTTCGGGCTGGCCTGCATGGTCTTCCCGCTGTACGTCCTGGGCACCGCGTTCACGCTCTGGCGCTCGATGCTGGAGAACATGGGCCTGGTCGGCGCGGTCGTCGTGTCGCTGGCGCTGCTCGCCCTGCTGACCCGGTGCTGCACGGGCGCCCTGCGCCTGGGCGCCGAGGCGCTCGCCGCCGGGGCGGCCCGGTGGCGGATCGCGGTGGTGTCGCTGGCCGCACTCGCTGCCGTGGCGGCCGTCGCCGTGGGGGTGACCCTCCCGTACACGGTGACCGGCGGGTTCGTGAACGACGACGGCCGGGTGGTGTTCGTGGCGACGGGCGCGGCCGACCTGGACGCGGTCGCCCCGGGCGCGAAGGTGCGCCTGACGGGCAGCGGGATCGTGCTGCACGAGGAGGTGGGCGAGGCGGAGGTGGTCTCCGCCCGACCCACCGACGTCTCCGCGCCCTTCTCCGTGTTCGCCCCGGTCACCGGGCTGGACGCGATGGCCCTCCCGGCCACCGGCATCGAACTGCGCACCGACGCGCCGCCCTCGCGGTCCACCGGGCTCGCCGAGATCGAGGCGGGCCGCCGCAACCTCGGCGAGTGGCTCTACCTCCGCTACCTCGCCCCGTTCTGGCGCTGACGCGGGCCGGCCCTCCCCGTACGACATCCCCGTGGACGACGGGCCCCTCCTTCACGGCGACGGCCGCCCGGTGACCGCGCTCCCTCCCTGCTCCCAAGGCGGTTGATCATGGACATACTTCGGCATCTGGCGCACTGCCCGCCCGGCACGCCGTTCTTCGACCGGGACGACGCGGACAGCGCGGCGCCGGACGACTACCCCGCCGTGTCGAAGCCGGCGCCGGAGGGCTGGTCGCTCCACACCGGGCCGGACTGGGCGATGCTGACCCCGCCGGATCACCAACTGCCGCCACAGGGCTGGAAGATCCACGTGTCGGCGGTGTCGGAGAACGCCGAGAGGGTCCTGGAGCGCTGCCAGGAGTACCTGGTGCCGCAGGGGATCGCGTTCAAGTTCATCCGGAGCCGGAAGGTGCTGCTGCGCCGGAACGGCAAGTACGGCGACCGCAGCGCCTCCGGCAAGTTCGTCACGATCTACCCCCGGGACGAGGAGAGTCTCGCCCGCGTCCTGGACGAGCTGGGCACCCTGCTGGACGGCGAGGCGGGCCCGTACATCCTCAGCGACCTGCGCTGGCGGTCCGGGCCGCTGTACGTGCGCTACGGCGGGTTCGTCGCGCGGACCATGAAGACGGCGACCGGCGAGACCGTGCACTGCATCGAGGACCCGGAGGGGAACCTGGTGCCCGACAAGCGGCTGCCCGCCTTCCGGCCGCCGGAGTGGGCGACGCTGCCCGCGTGCCTGGAGGAGGCGCTGCGGGACCGCAACTCGGGCACCCTGGACGACTTCCCGTACCGCGCCGAGAAGGCCCTGCACTTCTCCAACGGCGGCGGCGTCTACCGGGGCTCCGACCTGCGGACCGGGGAGCCGGTGCTGCTGCGGGAAGCCCGTCCGCACTCCGGGGTCGACACCCACGGCAACGACGCCGTCGCACGGCTGGAGCACGAGCACGCCTGCCTGGAGAAGCTCGCCGGACTGCGCTGGTTCCCCCGGCTGATCGAGGCCCGCAAGGGTCACGAACACCATTTCCTGGTACGGGAGTTCATTGAGGGGGACACGCTCGCCGCAGCCCTCACCCGCAGGCTCCCGCAGGCCCCTGAGGCCGACCCGGAGGGGACAGCCGCCTACACCCGGTGGGCCCTGGACGTGCTCGCGGACATCGAGCAAGGCGTCACGGCGATGCACGGGCGGGGCGTCTTCTTCGGCGACCTGCACCCCGGCAACGTCCTGGTGCGCCCCGACGACACCGTCGTCTTCATCGACCTGGAGACGGCGACGACCGACCCGGACACCGCGCAGATCCACGCGGCCCCCGGTTTCGGCGCCCCCGCCGGGCACCGGGGCCCGGACATCGACCGGTACGCTCTCGGCTGCCTGCGGGTCGCCCTCTTCGCACCGCTCACCACGCTCATGGGCTGGGGCCCGCAGAAGGCCGAGCAGCTGATCACCCACATCGCCGCCCGGTACCCGCTGCCCGAGGACTGGGGCGACCGGGTCCGCGCCGACCTGACGCCGCACGCCCCGGCCGCCGACGCGACGGCACAGGCGGCACAAGTGGCACAGGCAGCACAGGGTGCGCAGGGTGCGCAGGGTGCGCAGGGTGCGCAGGCGGTACCGGGTCCGCAGGGATCACGCGACGCCCTCGCCGAGGGCATCGAGGCGACCGCCACCCCGGACCGCACGGACCGGCTCTTCCCCGGTGACGCGACGCAGTTCCTGCTGCCCGGCGGCGGCGCGAACCTCGCGTACGGCACGGCCGGGGTGTTGTGGGCCCTCGCCGAGTCCGGAAGGGAAGTGCCCGAGGCGCACGTGGACTGGCTGGAACACTCCGCCGCCGGGACCACCGACGCGCTGCCCGGGCTCTGGACGGGCCTGGCCGGTACCGCCTCCGCGCTGCTGCGGCTGGGCCGGACGGACACCGCGACCGCGCTGCTCGCCCAGGTCCGCGCGATGGATCCGCCCAACGACAGCTACTTCGACGGGCTCGCCGGCATCGCGCTCGCCCAGCTCCACCTGGCCCGCGCCACCGGCGACGAGGACGCCCTGAAGTACGCGACGGCCGCGGGCGAACAGCTCACCGCGCGCGCCGCCGCGACCCCGCCACGCCGGGGGCAGTCGGGCCTCATGCGGGGCCGGGCAGGCGGCGCGCGACTGCTCCTCGCGCTGTACGGGCAGACCTCGGACACCGCCTGGCTGGACGCGGCCCGGGAGCTGCTCGCCACCGACGTGACGGCCCTCGGCTGGACCGGGGACCCGTCCGGAGACGCCGAGGGCTGGGCGCCCAACGCGCCTGGTGGAAGGCCCCTGTTAGCCGCCGGCGGCGCGGGTACCGCGCTGGTCCTCGCCGACTACCTGGAACACCGCGAGGACCCGCGGTTCACCCTGGTCGTCGGGAGCGTCCGGGTCGCGGCCCGGGAGGCCGTACCGCGTACCGCCGGGCTCTTCCACGGCTGGGCGGGCGCCGCCCTCACCCTGCGGCGGCTCGGCGAGGAACCCTCCGGGCGCCTGCTGGACGTACTGGACCTCTACCGGGTCGAGTACGCCGGGCGGCCCGCCTTCCTCGGCCACGAGAACCTGCGGCTCTCCACCGACCTCGCCACCGGCGGGGCCGGGGTCCTGCTCGCCCTGGGCGCGGCGGACGGCGGGCCCGCCGCGCTGCCCTTCTGGTGAGCCCGCGCGAGGGCGGCGCGGAGCCCCGTCCGGACCGCACGGCACACCGGCGCGCACCCCGGGTGACCGTGGTCTGTCCGACGTACAACCGGTCGCAGGCGATCACCCGGACCATCGACTCCGTCCGGGCCCAGACCGTCGAGGACTGGGAGCTCCTGGTCGTCTCGGACGGCTGCGACGACGACACCGAGGAGTGGGTGGCGCGGGCCGCCCGGGAGGACCCCCGGGTACGGCTGGTCCGCATCGCGCGGACCGGCCACCCGAGCGGCCCGCGCAACGCCGGGCTGGCCGGGGCCCGGGGCGCGTACACCGCCTACCTCGACCACGACGACACCTGGCACCCGCACCACCTGCACGTGGTCCTCGGACTGCTGGACGGCGGAGCCGGCCTGGCGGCCTCCGGGTGCGAGTACCGGGACGCGGCCGGGGACCCCGCCGCCGGGCTGCCGCCGCTCTCCTGCTGCTGGCATCCGCAACTCCAGCTCATGGGGCCGATGTTCGAGCCCTCGCGGGTGGCGCACCGGAGCGGGCTGGTGGAGTCGGTGGGCGGCTGGCGGGCGGGGGCGGGGCTGGAGGACTGGGACCTCTGGCTGCGCCTCGCCGACGCGGGTCACACCTTCGCCACCGCGCTGGAGCCCACGGCGGTACTCCTCACGGACGGCGGGACCCGCCGGCACCGGATGGCCCGGCCGCACCGGATGCCGCTGGTCCACCTCGCCGACGCGCGGGCCGCGCACACGCTGCTCGGGGAGCTGCGCACGGGACGGTACGACGAGACGTTCCGCGCGGCCTGCCGCGAGGACATGCGGGAGTGGTACGCGGACATGGCGCGCGACGGGGGGTTCGTACGCCCCGGCGACTGGCACGGCGACCTGGAGGACGAGATCGACCGGGTGGTGGGCGGCGCGGGCAAGCTCTTCGAGGAGCTGGTCCTCGTGCCCGACCGGGGCCGCTTCGCCCTCGCCCGGAACCTCCTCTGCGCCCGCCCGGAGCACGCCCGCCGCGCCACCGCCCTGCTGCCCGCCGTCCAGCCCCGTCAGCTGCGACTGCTGACGGCGCTGGCGGCGGAAGCGGAGTCGCGGGCTGAAGCGACGAACGGTTCCTCGCGGCAGCCGGCCCGACCTTCCGGCGGGACCGTCAGGACGGCAGGGACGGCAGGGGCCGCAGGGACGGCAGAACGGGGCGGGCCGGGGGAGCAGGACGCGCCGGGCGAGCAGGAGGGGTTGGTCTCAGATCCAGCCCTTGTCCCGGGCCAGTAGTGCGGCCTGGAAGCGGGTGGCCGCGTTCAGGCGGTGCAGCAGCCGGGCAACGTGCCCCCGGTAGGTACGTACCGAGATGCCCAGCTCGCGGGCGCCCGCCTCGTCCTTGTCGGTCCGGGCCATGATCTGGAGCACCTTCAGCTGGAACTCCTCCAGCCGGTCCCGTTCCGCACCGCCGCCCAACAGCGCTGCCACGTCGGCCGCGTGGGCCCAGGACCGTTCGACGAACGACCTGAGGGTCTGGACCAGCCCCTCCTGGCGGATCAGCACCGCGCGCTGGTCCGGCGCGTCGGGGACCGACTGCACCAGTGCGGCGCTCTGGTCGAAGATCAGCACCCGCTCGAACATCCCGTCCAGCACCCGCAACTGGGCTCCGTGCTCGATCACTTCCCGGAAGTGGCCCGCCGAGACGGGGTCCCGCAGGGCCGAGCGGTGCACCAACGCCCTTACGGTGACCCCGCGCCGCAGACACCTCAGGTCGGACTCGCGCGCCATGGCGGCGCATTCGGGTGTCAGCGTGCGTGACGGCTGCATCACCAGCAGCTCCCGGCGGGCGAAGTAGGCGAGCTCGCCAACCCGTTCGTAGAGCAGGCCCGCCCCCTCCAGGGTCTCAACCTCCTCGCGCACACCCTCCTGCCCTTGCCAGTAGAGGACTTGACGTACGAGGGAGTGACTGGTGGACAGGATCTCGCGCTGCTCGTCCTGAAGAGCCCGGATGCGCTGTTCGGCGAGCTTGCCCACCCCGATGCCGGGGTCCACGGGAAACGCCTCGCCGTCCGCGCCGATATGGACCATGCCCTGCTGATCCAGTCGCTTCAGGGCGAGTTGGAGATCGTGGCCCCCCATACCGAGCGCCGGGCCCAGATCCTCGACGGTGGCGCCGGGGCGTCTCAGCAGCGCCCGGTACACGGATTCGTCGAGCGGTTGCACTCCCAATACGGCCAGTTCCGACCCATCCATACGTTCCCCCGTAAAGAGATGACGACCTCTTACACGTACGCGTGCAAACCCTCACATTTGCTCTCTGATCATGTCAATTCCTGTGAGGCTCCTGTGAGGACATTGCACACTGTGCCCCCTGGGACAGTTAGCTACTCGTGAAACCGGCAACTAGCCGATCCGGTGAGCACTGACAAGGAGGCGCAACCGCCCCTCACGGGTTCGCCACACACCCTCCCCTGACGGAACCCGTACGCGGTCCCGCGGCAACGGCCGGGGAACCAGGTGCCCGGGTGGGACGTATTGAGGGAAAGTCGGGGGCCCATCGCGGGCAACGAGGGAAGAGGGGTCCGATGGACATGGGACTGACCGTCGGCGAGCGGATCGCACTGCTCGGGCTGGATCAGCAGGACGGCACACCGCATGACCAACTGCGGGTGGGAGCCGCGGTCGCGGCGGCCCCGCTGCTCCAACTCACCCGGCAGGGCGGGGTGGTGGTGCACGAGGGCAAGCTCGTCACCGCGGACGGCCCGGCACCCGGGGAACCGCTCGCCGCCGCGGTGGCGGCCCAGGTGCGCGAACACCCCGAGGCCCGGCCTCAGGCATGGCTGCTGGCGGTGCGGGACCAGGCGGTCACCGCCGCGTACGACGGGCTCCGGGCCAAGGGCGTGGTCCACCGGGAGGGCCGCAAGCTGCTCGGCGCCTTCGGCTCGTACCGCTACCCGGTGGCCGACGCCTCGGTACCCCGGGCCCTGCGCGGCGAACTCGCCGGGGTGGTGCTCGACGGCGCGACGGCCGGTCCGGAGACGGCGGAGCTGATCACCTTGCTCCACCACGCGGGCCTGCACGCCCGCGCCCTGCCGGACGCCGACCTCGCCGTGGTGAAGGAGCGCATGGGCGAACTGGCCGCCAGGACGGGCGCGTCCGCAGCGGTGGGCGAGGCCGTCTCGGCGGCACTCGCCGCCCTGACCGTGCTGCTGGTGAGCATCCCGGGCATCGCGGCGGGCTGACGGGCGCGGGGCCGACCCGGCGGACGGCGAACTGACGGGCGCGGGCGGCGGGTGTCAGGGTGTTGACGATCAGCTCGTCGGCACCGTGCGAAGCGGCGAGCGCCGTGAGCGTGCGGTGGACCTCCTCGGGGACGCCGGAGAGAAGCGCCGCGCGGTGGATCTCCGCCCGGTCCAGCTCCTCCTCCGTCCACCGGTGGCGGCGCGAGGTCGCGGCGAGCTCGGCCGTCGCCCCGTACCACTCGGCCGAACTCCCACCCCGCCGGCTCCCGCCGTGGGCCCGGACCAGCCGGCCCGGAGGTGCGGTCGCGGGCAGGAAGGTACGGGCGGGGAGGGGCCGGCCGGGGAGGAGATCCGGATCTCCCCGCCGTGCACCGCCGGAGGCCAGGGGGCACCCACATGTTCGGGTGTCGGGTGAGTCGTCATCAGAGGTTCCTCTCTCCTTCTCGGCGAGCGGGCGGCGAACGGCGGGCGAGCGGGCCGACGGGCGGCACCGGGATTCCGGGGTGCCGGGTTCCGGGGTGCCGCCCGTCCGCGTACGTCCGCCGCCGGGGTCGGTGGGCCACGAGGGAGAGCCACAAGAGGTGTACGTCTGCACACTGTTGCCCGCGGTTCAGCCGAACCGGCCTTCCACGGCGGGCTTCCGGGTCCGCAGGAAGAGGAAGGAGGTCAGGATTCCGAGGACGACCACCGCCGTGTTCACGATCACCGCGGTCGTGATCCCGTCGTGGATGTCGGTGTTCGCGGCGGCGATGGCCGACATGACCGGCGTGCCCATCGTGATGCCGATCTGCTGGGTCATCGTCGCCAGGCCGGTCGCCATGCCCTGCTCGTGGTCGGCGAGGCCGGTGGTGGCCGTGACCATGAAGCCGACGATCACCAGCATGTTTCCCACCCCGCCCGCGAAGGTGGCCGCCAGCAACAGCCACATGCTCGAACCGGTCTCGCCCAGGCCCACCAGGGAGAGCGTCGCCACCGCCTGGAGCGCTCCGCCGATCAGCAGCGTCGACCGGGTCGACGTCGCCCCGATCACCCGGGGTGCGATCGAACCGCCCACCACCGTGCCGACCCCCAGCACACCGAACGACAGCCCGGCCGTCAGCGGCGAGAACCCGAGGACCTCCTGGAGGTACAGCGTCATCAGGAAGACCAGGCTCGTCTCCGTGAGGAAGGCGATCGCGCCCGCCACGTTCCCCCAGGCCACCGTCCGCTTCTTCAGCACCGAGACCGGCACCAGCGGGCTCGACGCCCTGGACTCCACCGCGTAGAACACCAGCAGCAGCACCACGCCCGAGGCCAGCCAGCCGAGTGCGGCACCGGAGCCCCAGCCGTGCTCACCTGCCTGCGTCAGACCGAACACCAGCGCCAGCAGGCCCAGCGTCACCGACACCGCACCCGGCACGTCCAGCTTCGGACGGACCACCGGGCGGGACTCCTTGATCACCGTCGGGGCGATCACCAGCACCGCGATCGCGACCGGCACGTTGATGAAGAACGACCAGCGCCACGACAGGAGGTCGGTCAGCACCCCGCCCAGGATCGCGCCGGTCGTGAACCCCGCCGACATCAACGCCCCGTTCAGGCCGAGTGCCTTCTGCCGCAGCGGTCCCTCG
>NZ_JBSFVR010000298.1:0-9356 GCF_053592415.1 Streptomyces sp. NPDC002690
GGCCGCTCGTCTTCCGGGGCGGCGTCCGTGGGCGTCGTCCGGGGCCGGGTCAGACCGACAGCAGCCGGTCGGTGAGGTCGCGGTAGTGCTGGAGCACGATCCGCAGCTGCTCGGTCCGCTCACCGTTCCGCGCGCCCGGGCCCTCCGGGTTCTCCTCGGTGCGCAGCGCGGTGCTCCGCTCGGCGAGCGCCTTGACCAGGTTCTCGGTCACGGCGTCGAGGGTGGCGCCTGCCTCCCTGACCGCGCGCTGCGGGTCCTCGACGAAGTCGCTGACCGCGTGGTGCATCCGCCGTTCCAGCTCGTCGTGGTCGCTCCTCGTGAGCAGGGCCCCGTCGTGGTCCGGGCCGGCCTTCCCGGACGCGGAGGTCCCGGGGGTCTCGCGGTGGGTTCCGGTGGCGGACTTCTTCGCGCCGGGGGTGCCGAAAGAGCCGGTGCGGTCCGTGCCCGTCCTCGTGCCGACGGGCCCGGTGGGGTCAGATTCCCCGGTGTCCTTCGTGCCGTTGCCGTCCACTCGCCCCGTACGGTCCGCTTGTCCCGTATCGTCCGTACGCTCGGCGCGGTCCGTCGCGAGGCCGCGACCGGCGCGGTGGGTGCGGCTCCCGTCGGCCGGCGTGGTCTCCGCTCCCGCCGTCTTTGTCCTGGGGGCATGTACGGGCGCGGGGCCCGCGGCGCGCTCCGGATCGGATGTGGTCCGGGTCCGGTCGGCGGTCTCGGGAGTCACCCCGGAACGCGCCATGTCGTCCGTGGAGACCATGTCGTCCGTGCGGCGGGCGTCTGCCGCCCCGTCGACCCGTTCGCCGTTCGTGGAAGATCCGTAAGTCATGACGTCACACTTCCCTTCGCGTGATGCTGCTTGTCCATGTCCGTCCGGTCCCGCTCGACCCGTCCCGTGGTCCGGTCCCCGAGCAGGGAGTCGAAGAGGGCGCGGGCCTCGACGAGGTCGGTGCGCAGTTCCTCCGTCCCACCCGAACCGTCGCGTGCCGCGTGCACCCGGCGGTAGGCGTCGACGTGCGTGCCGTGGTGGACCGACAGCGCTTCCGCGCGGTCCTCGGCGCCGCCCGCCTCCGGGAAGCCACGTTCCCGGGAAAGCTCGTCGAGGAGGTCGCCGGCCTCGGCGACCGCGTCCTCGGGAGCGTCGACGAACCGCTCCTGCACCCGGGTCCAGCGAGCGGTGTACCGCTCCCGTGCCTCTGCCGACAGCGGCTGCGCGCTGATCGAGCCGTGCCGCTTCACCCGCTCCGCGAGCTCCTGCTCGGCGAGCTTGGTGTCGCCCTGATGGCGGGCGAGGACCCGGTCGTACTCCGGTCCGAAGCGGCGCTTCAGCCCACCCGCGCCGGTCGCCCGGCCGCGCTGGAGGAAGTAACCGGCGATCGCCACCACGACGACCACGCCAATGATGATCAGTACGGTTGTCATGATTGCGTCTCCCGCCGTTCGCTGTCCGGTACGCGGTTCTCTCGCACGGTCGTCAACTCCCTCCGATCCGGGCTCCGGCCGGTTGGTCCGGCCGAGCGGGGTGCGTGAAGTCGTGTACCCCCGACCGGCACTTCGAGACAGTGCTGTTCGAACAGCGCGCTGGGTATCGTGGAAGGGCCGTGGCGCAGTACGGAAGAAGAGGTGTGCCGTGACCGAACGGAAGCCCCCTGGCATCAGCTTCGACTCGTGGGTGGACCGGCAGATCCACGAGGCCGAGCAACGCGGCGATTTCGCCTCCCTGCCCGGCTTCGGCAAGCCGCTCCCCGGACTGGGACGCACCTACGACGAGGACTGGTGGATCAAGGAGAAGATGCAGCGCGAAGGACTTTCGGTCCTGCCGCCCGCCCTCGCCCTGCGCAAGGAGGTGGAGGACGTCCGCCGCGCGATCGCCGAAGCGGTCTCCGAACGCCGGGTGCGGGAGCTGATCGACGCGATCAACGAGAAGATCGACGAGGCCGTGAGGATGCCTCCGCCCGGACCGCCGCTCAACCTCGGGCGCCTCGACGTCGAGAAAACGGTCGGCGAATGGCGTGCGGCCCGCTCCGGCCGATCATGACGCTGGGTGGTCGGGCGGGATCGTGACGTTCTTCGAGGCGCCCGACGACACGTCAGTGGGTCCAGGCTCGCGCCTGTCCCACCGCACTCGCGGATGCCGGACACCCCGGGGCGCGTGGTGTCGCCGCTTCGTGGGTCGGACTGCGTACGGAGGGCGCGAAGTCTTTCTCCGGCGAGGAAGCGCGGACATCTTCCGTCGTGGGCCGAAACGGTCATTCGTCCAGCTGGGCCGAGTGCTCCTCCTGGTGCCAGAACTCCTCGACGCGGCGTACACCTGCTCGTGGTCGACGCCGTACGACAGACTGACGCGTTCGAATGTGCCCGCCGTGCCTCCGAGGTTCGTGGCCGGCGCCCTCGACGGGCGCTCGCTCGCCTCAAGTGGCCGGTCCCCGACGTCCTTCGGAGGCCGGCCACGTGGTCCGGACGGTGTGCGGGCGTGTGTCAGCCCAGCGTGTAGTCCAGCACGTAGGAGTGGCTGCCTTCCTCGGACTGGTCGATCTCGAAGACACCCGTGATCCCCGCGAGGTCCCCGGAACCTGTTCCCGGGGCCACACGGATCACGATCTGCTCACCATGGCTACCGGGCGCGCTGTGCTGGAGGACGAAGGAGCCCTTGCGGCCGTCGAGTTCGCCCGTGAATCGCTCCACGGCGACATAGGCGGCGGGACGGCCATCGCTGTCGGCCACCGACAGCATGTGCACGGTGCTGGTGCCGGCCAGGCCGCCCCGGAAGGTCTTGGACATCCGCACGCGGCCGAGCGCGGCGCCGGGGCCTTCGTCGAGCACCTCCGGTTCGAATGATGTGACCTCGAACGTTCCGTCGACCTTTGTGCTCATTCCGAACCCCCACATCGCGATCCTCCGTACCGCCCAGCAGCTTCGCACACCGCACTGACATGGACGCCGGTACTCAGGATCGATCCGGTGGCCGTGGCTCGCGCACCGACCGACGACGCCCCGCGTCGACGCGGACACCCCCGCGCCCGCCACCGCGGGGTCTTGGCCGCCGGGCGGCGGCGAAGGCGCCCGCATCGGCCGCGGGAGAGACATCCGCAGGGAACGACCGGCCGTGGACGCGCACGGAGGGCGCGGGCGAATCCGGAACGCAGATCGGTCCCGCCGCCCCCGGTAGGAGTGGTCCCCTCCGCCGCGCAGCGGATGACCGCCAGATGTGCGGCGGCTTCGCACGACACCACCTGCGCGAGATCCCGGCGGCCACCGACGACGAGAGCCGGAAACGCCGGTTCGGCCGGGTGTGCGGATGGTGGAGCGATCCGGTGGCCGGGAGGTGCCGTCGCCCCAGAGCGGAAGGCGCATCCGCTGTGCCGCGTCCGCCCGGGCGGGCGGGGTGCGCACCACCAGGTGCCGGGGACGGGACCTGCCGTGCCCGGGTACGGGGTAACGGGCCGGCGTGAGTGTCGGTCCCGGGGAAAGGCCGTACGGTCCCTGAGCGACAATTGCCCTCATGGAAGCGCGGAGCACCGACCCCGGTGCGGTACTCATCAGGCGGGCCGTCGCCAAGGACGCCAAGCGACTGACCCGCCTGGTCAGGACGTCGCGGGCGTACGAGGGTCACTGGGCGCCCATGGTCGAGGGATACCGCGTCGGGCCCGACTACATCGAGGCCCACCGGGTCTTCGTCGCGGTCGCCGGAGCCGGAGCCGGAGCCGGAACCGAGGCGGGACCCGGAGCCGGAACCAAGGCGGGACCCGGACCCGGAACCGAGGCGGGACCCGGACCCGGGGCCGGAAGTCCCTTGCTGGGCTTCTACTCCCTCGTGCTCGACGCGGGTGAGCCGCACGGCCCCGCCGCCACCGGTGAACTGGACCTCATGTTCGTCGCCGATGCCGCCCAGGGGCACGGGATCGGCCGCCGCCTCGTCGCCCACCTGCGCCAAGAGGCCGCCCGGGCCGGCCTGGACGCCGTCCGGGTGGTCTCCCACCCGCCGTCCGAGGGTTTCTACCGCCGCGTCGGCGCCGAACGCACCGGTACCGTTCCCGCGAATCCGCCGTACGTGATGTGGGACAGGCCCGAACTGATGCTCCCCATCGCCTGAGCGGTGCCCGCCTGGACAGTGATTCCCGGGGGTGGCGCGTGAAGCGTCGAACGGCCCGGTGGTCCGGCCTTGTCACCGAGCTGCGCCTGGTCCACGCTCGCCGTACGGGCTGGAAGCCATTCCTCCAACGTGTGATGGCACCCGATCCGTGACATCCACCAGTGAAAGGGGGTGCGCTTCCGGTTTGCCGTGGTACGGCACTGGGGGTAGGGCCTCGCCGCCGCGGAGGCGCTCAGGTTGTCAGGCGGTCCAGGAGCGAGGGCTGATCTGCCAGGGCCGATGTCAACATGGCTCGGGCATGGGGCTTGAAGAAGTCGAGTTCGGCTGACTTCCAGTCGATGCCGCCCAGGGGTGGCCGCGGGTCGTACTCGATGAGGAGCTGGACCCTTCGGGCGGTCTGCTCGCCCGCAAGGCGGTCGACCAGGTGGAGGGCCATGTCGATACCGGCCGACACCCCGGCGGAGGTGAGCACGGGGCCGGCCTCGACCCAGCGTTCGGTGACGGGCGTCGCGCCGAACTTGGCCAGCAGGTCGCGGAATCCCCAGTGAGTGGTGGCCTGACGACCGTCGAGCAGGCCGGCGGCACCCAGGATCAGGGAGCCGGTGCACACCGAGCCGACGACCTCAGCCGTCCGCGCGGCCTGGCGGATCCAATTCAGCAAGGACTCGTCGGCCAGGGCGGCGAGGGCCGGCGCGGTCCCGCCGGGAACGATCAGCGCGAAGGGCTCGGGGACTTGGTCGAATGTGTGGCTCGGTGTCAGTTTCAGCGGGGTGTCGGTGTCCCGGGGGGCGAGGTCCTGCCCGACGACGACCACCTCGAACGACGGGTCGATCTGGGCCAGCGCCGACAGCACTTGGAGCGGCCCGACCAGGTCGAGCGGGGTGATGCCGGGATAGAGCACGAAGGCGAGCGTCTTGGTCATGCCGTCACCTTCGGTCCCCGGCACCGGAGTGCCAAGGAGAGAGAGCGAACAGGTCGGAATTCTTGGGATGCACGTCATTCCGACATAGGGTCCTGGTCGTGGAGGAACGAGTGGTGGTTCTCGTCGGATACGACGAGGCCGAGTTGCTGGACATTGCCTGCGTGACGACAAGCTTGATCACCGCCAACCGGCTCGGAGCCAGCCCCGCCTATGACGTGAGCGTGGCCACCCCGGGAGGCCGTGCGATCACCTGCGACTCGGGGCTGACGCTTCAGGGCCGGAGATCCCTGGAGCGGCTGCGGGGACCGCTGGACACACTGATCGTCTCGGGAGGGTTCGGCCACGAGGCCGCGGCGGACAACCTGCGGATCGTCGGCCACGTCCGGCGCCTGGCCAGGGAGAGCCGCAGAGTGGCCTCGGTCTGCACGGGGGCGACCGTCCTGGCTGCCGCTGGTCTGCTCAACGGCAAACGCGCCACGACCCACTGGCGGTATGCCGACCAGTTGGCCCGCACCTACCCGGAGATCACCGTGGATCCCGCGCCGATCTATATTCGCGACGGAAGCGTGTCCACGGCGGCAGGCGTCACCAGCGCCCTGGACCTCACCCTGGCCTTCATCGAGGAGGACCACGGCGCGGAGTTGGCGCGTTCAGTGGCCCGCGGCCTGGTCACCTATCTTCAACGGCCCGGCAACCAGGCGCAGATGAGCATGTTCACAGCGACCCCGGCACTCACGAACAGCCTGGTCGGGCGAGTCGTCGACCACATCACCAGCCACCTGGCCGGCGACCTGACCGCAGCCGCACTGGCAGCCGAGGCGGGGGTCAGCGAACGCCACTTGACCCGCCTGTTCATCAACCACCTCGGAAGGGCGCCAGGTCGATTCGTCCGCGACGCACGCACCGAAGCCGCTGCTCACCTCCTGGTTTCCACCTCCACACCCGTGGCGAGCGTGGCCGCAGCATGCGGTTTCAGAACCGCTGAAACACTCCGCCAGGCATTCGTCAGCCGTTACGGGACACCGCCTTCGCACTACCGGGCAACGCAAAGCGCACCAGCCACCTGACCGGGGCACCCCGCGCGTCTCCATGACCTCTCCGATCCCGTCGAGGTGACGGCGCGCCACCTCCGGGTCGGTCGAGTCGGCCACCGTCTTCTGCGATTCGCCGACGAGGTGCTCGATCCTGTTGACTTGCCGTGCACCCACTGCGGCTCCCTGCCCCGGGCGGTGACGCGGTCAGTCGGCAAGAACGCCCTCCCGTCGCAGCCAGGCCACGCACGCGGTCGTCCAGGACGCGGTGTGCGGCTCGCGCGCGATGAACTTGTGCGGCTCGCCGCCGTATTCCACGCCGTCGGCCAGGCCGATGCCGTGGCTGCCGCCCGGGTAGACGTGCAACTCCACCGGTACCGCGGCCGCCGCCAGCGCCCGGGTCCATTCCAGGGCGTTGGGCAGGCCCGGCGGGTCCTGCGCGGTGGCCCACACGAAGGCCGGACACACCGACGCGTCCAGATGCTTGGCCGGGGACAGCTCGTCCTTGATGGGCAGCAGGTCGCCGAGCAGGTTCTCGACCACGGACGGCGGCAGCAGGTCGAGGTCGGCCAGCGCATAGGCCAGGATCGCGAAGTCCGGTCGGGGTGGGTCGGCGACGTCCTTCTCGATGGACAGGACCTGACCGGTCATGAGCAGCCCGGCGAGTTGGCCGCCTGCGCTTGATCCGATGACGCCGACCTTGCCGACGTCGAGGCCGTGGTCGCCGTTGCGGATGTGGTCCAACCCGGCCCGTGCGTCTTCGAGCGGGGCCGGGAAGCGGTCCGGCAGCAACCGGTAGGACAGGACGAAGGCGTGGATGCCGAGGCTGGACAACCAGCGCGCGTAGCCCTCGCCCTCGTGCGGTGGAAGTTCCCGGAAACCGCCGCCGGGCAGGACGAGGACGGCGGGTCGGGGGCCGAGGAACCGGTCCTCGGCGGGGTGAAGCGTGATCTTCTGTGAAATGGGGATGGGAATGGCAGTAGCCACCTTTCGATACGACGCCTCCATGCCTGACGATCCACCCGCCAGCGGCACGCGGCGCTGCCGAAACCATAACTGCCGTGACCAGATGCACAGTTGGCCGACGCGCTGCCGCAATGGCGTCAGAGTGAGCACGCAGTCTCCGAGTGCCGCGAGTCGGCGTCCCGGCCTCACGCCGCGTTCTCGGCAACGTCAAGCGCCTTGCGCATGTGCCGCCTTCCCAGGCAGCCGCGCGGGGAGGGACATGATGTCCGCAACGCCGAACCGCTGCTGCTGTCGCTGCTCGCCGCCCTGACCGTGCCCGGCGCGGGGGCGGCCCTGACCGTGGTGCGCCGCCGGTGCCTGTCCTTCCGCACCTGGATCCCGCACACCATCTGATCAGCCGTCTGCTGATCGAGACCCGGGCAGCCCCCGAAGCGCGGGGCGCCCGGCTCTCCGCCCGGAACGGGGCTGATCGCGGCCGACTGGACCGGGCCCGCCACCGTCGTCGTCCACTCCACTCCCGGCGGTCCGCGCCGGACGGGGACGATGGCGCTCTCGGGTGTACGAGCCGCCGGGCGCGCTCGACGCCGAGGCCGAACAGCGGCTCATCGAGCAGATCCGCCGCCTTGCCGACGCCGGCCAGACCGTCGTCCTCATCACCCACCGGCTCGCCGGCGGGCGGGCCGCCGACGAGATCCACGTACTGGAGGAGGACAGGGGCGTGGAGAGCGGCTCCTGCGACGCGCTGATGTCGGACGGCCACCCCGGCCCGGGGACCTTCCGCGCCCTGTACGGCATCCAGGCCGCCCCGTACGGGGTGACCGCCGCCGAGGTCCCGCCCAGGCCGCACCCGTCGATCAGACGGAACCCCGCAGCTGACACTCCGTCCCACGATCGCGATACGCCCGGCTGAGGGAGTGCACCGAGCGGCACCGCACCGGTACGACCATCACGGGATTCACTGGAAGGAGTGAGGGGAAGGCGTAGGACTCCTGCCGGGGGACGACCCCCGGCAGGCAAGTCGACGAGGGGAGAACTCCGGTGGCGGTCGCTCGGGACGACGGACGACAGGAAAGCCCGGAAGAGCGCGCGGACCGGCAATGGGGTGAGTTGCTGCAGGAGCTCCGGGTCGCGCAGACCGGGGTGCAGATCCTCTTCGGGTTCCTGCTCGCCGTGGTCTTCCAGCCGCGCTTCGCCGAACTGGCCGAGGCGGACCGGACCATCTACGTCGTCACGGTCATACTGGGCTCCTCGACGGCCGCCGCTCTCATCGGCCCCGTCTCCTACCACCGGCTGCTCTCCGGCCGCCGGATGAAGCCGCAGACCGTCGCGTGGGCGGCGCGGCTGACCATACTCGGACTCGTCCTGCTCTTCTGCACCATGTGCAGCGCGCTGCTGCTGATCCTGCGGGTGGCGCTCCACAACCACCTGGCGCTCTGGCTCGTCGCCGGCATGGCGCTGTGGTTCGCGGTGTGCTGGTTCGTCTTCCCGTTGTGGGCGATCGCCCGCGACAACCGCGAGGACGCCGCGCCCTCGGAGTCCTGAACGGGCCCCGGGCGGCCCGGAGGCAGCCGGCGCCCACTCGGGCTCAGGCCCCGGCGATCTCCGGGCTGCCGACGTTCGTGACGCCGAAGACCGCGCCGTCCGGGTCGCGCACCACCGCCTCCGTACCGCCGCGGACCTCGTTGAGGGCGATGACCGTTCCGCCGGAACGACTGACCGCTTCCGCGGTACCGGCCACGTCGTCCACCAGGAACTGCACCTGCCAGTGGGGACGCACGACCGGATCGGGCGAGGCCTCCACCGCCCCCGAGCTGATCCGTGCCAGCGGGCGGCCCTCGCAGCGCACGATGACCTCCTCGTCCTCGTAGGAGACCTCGCAACTGCCCGGCCGCCCACTGGCCCAGTCGAGTACCCCGCCGTAGAAGATCGCCGCGTCGAACGCGTTCCGCGTGCGCAGACGCAACCAGGCGTACGAGCGGTCCGGCGGCGTGGACCGGGGCGAGGGGGGTGTGAGGCGCTCCCAGAGCCCGAAGACCGCTCCGTCCAGGTCGGCCGCCAGGACCCCGCGCCCCTCGTTGAGGGTCAGCGGCCCCACCGCCACCGTCGCGCTGCGCTCGCGGACCCGCCCGGCCGCGACGTCCGCGTCCTCGACGGCGAAGTACGGCAGCCAGGCGACGGCGGTCTGGTAGGCGGACGAGACACCCCCGATACCCGCCAGCGGCACGCCGTCGCGGCGGGCGACGGAGAACTCGGGGCTGCGCAAGCAGGGTCCCGGCCTGGTCACCGCTGCCGACATCGCGCCGCCGGCCGGCGTCGAGGTCCACAACCCGGACCTCGTCCTCGCCACGCT
>NZ_JBSFVR010000299.1:0-9294 GCF_053592415.1 Streptomyces sp. NPDC002690
CCGGTCGTCGTCGACGTTCCGGGGCACCGGCCCCACCGGTGCGGTGACAGGCCCGCCGCCCCCGAGCCCGCTGGTGGCGGGCCCGGGGGCGGCGGGGCCGGCTCACTTGGTGAAGGTGAACCAGTTGAGGTTGAGGAAGTCCGAACTGCTGCCGGAGAAGACCAGGTAGACGTCGTGGACACCGGTCGCGGAGGCGATGATGTTGGCGGGGACGGTCTGCCAGGTCTGCCAGCCGCCGCTGCTGGAGAAGTTGATCTCCGCGATCTGCGGGCCGGTGGTGCTGTCCAGACGCACCTTGATCGCGCCGCTCACGCCCGCTGCGGCGCCCGACGCGAGCCGGGCCTTGAACTGGAACGGCGAGGTCGAACCGAAGTCCAGGGACGAGTACTTGAGCCAGTCGCCGTTGGCGATGTACCCGACGTCCTGACCGCCGCCGGTGTCGGAGCAGGCCTCCGTGGTGGTGCCGCTCTGGGCCGAGAAGGACTCCGCCTGGATGGTGTTGTAGGCGCTCGTGCCGGTGCCCGTACCGCCGCCCGGTGGGGTGCCCGAACCGGCGCCCGCGCCCAGCGAGATGGTCCACGAGGTGGGGTTGCCGTCCTGGAGGTGGCCGTCGACGGGCGCGGAGCCGGTGGGGCCGACGTCGTCGTACGGGAAGGCGTAGCCGATGCTCGCGTACTTGTGGACGAGCCGGGCGTAGTGGTTGGTGATGGGGTCCGTGTAGTACTGGGACGGGGACACGCCGTCGGGGTTGTTGTTGCCGCCGGAGACCAGCAGGCTGCTCCGGTTGAGCGCGGCGGACAGCCGGGCCGCGATGGCGCCGCGCGCGTCGCCGCCGGAGTTGTAGAGCGGGCCGGAGGCGCAGCCGAAGATGTCGACGGCGCTGGGCTTGGTGAACGGGACGCCGTTGGTGTTCAGGCCCGAGAAGACGATGGCGCCACCGGAGACGGTGCCGGTGTACGAGCCGATGCTCCCCTGACCGTTCAGGGTCAGGGGGGTGGTGGCGTAGCGGGCCCACACCCGGTTCAGGTAGTCGTCCCAGTAGTTGCCGAAGTCCACCGGGGAGTGCGAGGGCGCGAGGACGCGCAGCACCCCGCCGGAGGAGTCGTTGATCACCAGCTTGTCCCAGGGGGCGCCGTCGGCGGCGTGCTGGGACTGCAGGCCGGAGGCGATGGAGGCGAGCGCACCGCCCGGCAGCGGGCTGACCGTCTGGTTGCCGGAGCTGCCGGTGCTGGACATGGAGACCGGCAGGCCGACCATGTCGACGTAGGAGATGTTGGCGTAGAGGTTGGCGCTGTTGAAGGTGAACTCGCAGAACGTCCAGTTCGTCGCCCAGTTGGGATCGGCGCTGGTCAGTGCGGGCTGGACCACGCCGGGGACCGTGCCCGGATTGACGAAGAACTTGAGCTTCTGGCCGATCGAGAACCAGACCCGGCCTCCGATGATGAAGCCGGACAGGTTCACCTTGGTCGCCGCCGAGCCGGAGGCCCCCAGCGGGATGGCGTAATCGGCGATCGGGGTCACCGCCGACGACGGGTTCGGCAGCCGGTTCAGTGCGCCGTTCGCGGAGACGAACACCGGCCAACCAGTGCTGTCCGTACCGGAGATGTACGCGTAGACGGTGTTGCTGCCGGAGTTGTTCTGGAGCGAGATCGGGAGCGGGGCGCTCGCGGCCGAGGCCGTGGAGGTGAACGGCGACAGCGGGGAGAGGGCGGCAGCGGCGGCGGTCGCGCCGGTCGCGGTGAGGAAGGAACGTCGAGAGACCACTGACCCTCCGAAAGGGTGTGATGAGCCGTCAGAAACACGACGGAGGTGGGGGTGTTGCCCTGAGGCGAACGCGACGCTAATGGCCTGTACCAATGAGGGTCAAGGGATGCGCCGAACGAAACGGGACGAGTTTGGGAGCGCTCTCAATCAGGGGTGGTGGCGGCGCCGCTCCCGGGTGGCCCCGGCGCTAGGCTGTGAGCGGACCGGCGGTCTTGCCTACCGGTCCGCCGCCCAGCGTTGAGGAGCGCCCGCCTTGCCCGAGCAGTCCCCAGGTTCCCGGCCCACCCTGGAAGCCGTCGCGGCGCGCGCGGGAGTCTCCAGGGCCACCGCGTCCCGGGTCGTCAACGGGGGCGACGGTGTGCGCCAGCCTCTGGTGGACCGGGTGCGCCAAGCGGTCGAGGAGCTCCAGTACATCCCGAACCACGCGGCCCGCACCCTCGTCACCCGGCGGACCGGAGCGGTGGCCGTAGTGATCGCCGAGCCCGAGATACGTATCTTCTCCGACCCGTTCTTCTCCCGCCAGCTCCGGGGCATCAGTAAGGAACTGGCCGAACACGACGCCCAACTCGTGCTGTTGATCGTGGAGGGGCCGGGAGACTTCGGCCGGATCGAGCGATACCTCTCGGGCGGTCACGTCGACGGAGCCCTCGCCTTCTCCCTGCACACCGACGACCCCCTGCCGGCGATCACCCGACGGGCCGGCCTGCCGACCGTGTACGGCGGGCGGCCGAGCTGGACCACGCCTCCCGGGGAGCGCACCGCCAGTTACGTGGACGCGGACAACCGGGGCGGGGCGCGGGCGGCCGTGCAGCACCTGCGGGACCTGGGGCGGCGGCGGATCGCCTACATCGGCGGACCGGCCGACCAGACCTCGGCCCTGGACCGGTTCGACGGGTACCGCGACATCCAGCTCGATGTCGATCCCACGCTCGTCGCTCAGGGCGCGTTCACCGTGGAGTCGGGGGCGCTGGCCATGGAAGAGCTGCTGGAGCGGAGGCCCGACCTGGACGCGGTGTTCGCCGCCAACGACCTGATGGCCTCGGGTGCCTTGCGGGTACTGGGCGAACGCGGCATCCCGGTGCCCGGCCAAGTGGCCGTGGTCGGCTTCGACGACATGGCGTCGGTGGCCGAGGCGACCGTACCGCCGCTGACCACCGTCCGGCAGGACGTCGAGGGCCAGGGGCGGCTCATGGCGAGACTGCTGCTGCGCGGCCTGGACCGGGACCGCAAGGGGACCGGGGCGCCCGACTCGGTGATCACCCCGACCACGCTCGTACGGCGGGCCTCGTCGTGAGGCCCGTCTCCGGCACTCCGTTGTGTGAGTTCCGTCGGAGCGGACGACGCGGGGGGTGCGGTCGGTGCCCACCGGTCGCACCCCAGGTCCAGGTGGAGCAAGCCCCGGAACATCGACTGCCGTTTTGAGGAACCCGTGGCCGTTTTGAGGAGCCCGTGAACGACAAGCCCCTCATCGAGGACATCCGCGCGAATCCAGGGACATACGGTCTGAACGGCCGGTACTACCCGACCGTCATGCTGCTGAACGGCATCGACGTCGCCCAGTCCCGTGGTTTCCTCCGCGGCTTCGCCGAGTGGCTCTGCGTCCAGCGCCAGGAGCTCTCCAGCTTCGCCTGGTACAAGGAGATCTTCCGCGAAGCCGTTCCCGAGGTTGATCCCGGTGAATGGCGCGGGCCTCTGACACCGGCGCAGGACCAGCGGGCCCTCGACCACCTGTTCACCAGGGTCCTCGAGTTCCTTGCCGTGCGGAACAGCCGGGAAGCCCTGATCCGCATGTACGCCGACTTCCGCACGCTGAGAGGCAGGTGACGCGGACGGCCGGACCCGGACCCGAACTCGGAGCCGGAGCGGATACGTGACCGAACCGGCAGGGAGCCCCCGCGGGCGCGAGTCGATGCGCCTGCGGGGGCTCCCTGCCGTCGGACGGGTGCGGGGCCCGGAGGTTCGGGGCGGAGGTACGTACAGGAGGTACGCCCCGGGTGTACGGGTGCCGTGCGCACCGGACCGGATCAGACGTACGGGATCTTCAGGACCGCCGCGTCCGTGCCGGTCTGCACCTGGGAGGTGCTGCTTCCCAGGGCGTTCCAGATCTCCAGGCGGACGGTTCCGCCCGTGAGGTTGCCCAGGGTGCCGGTGGTCGCCTGCGCGCCCACGGCCTGTGTGTACTCCTCCCACCCGGCGACCGGGTCGGTCGCGAAGTAGCGGTAGGTCTCGGTCCGGTCGAAGGTGCCGTCGCCGGTGAGGTCGTAGCTGACCCTGACCTGCGGCGCGAGCCCGACCGCGGTGCCCGCGTCGACCCGGAGGCGGAACGTGGTGGAGGTGCCGGAGGAGAGGGTGCCGTTGACGTTGGTGATCTGGTAGGTCGTCGGCTTGTACGGAGTGCCGTCCCGGTTGACGCCCTCAGCCGAGGCGATCGTGTCGGTTCCGGCCGCGCCGTCCGTGGCGGTGGTGAGGGTGCCGCCGGACTTCAGCCGGAAGGTGTTCCCGGTGGACGTGCCCGTCCCGGGGTCCGTGCCCGGGTCGGTGGTGCCGCCGCCGGTGCCCGTGCCGGTGGCCGTGGAGCGGGCCGGTACGGACAGGGTCGCGCCGTTGGTGAAGGTGACCGTGCGGGCGGTGGTGCCGTAGTTGTGGGCGACGTAGGTGTTGACGCCGTTCTTGGTGAAGACCGCGGAGGTCGGGATGTCCCCGCTGATGCTCATGTCGGGGGCGCCGAGGCTGTCCAGGGTGGTGATCCACTGGTACGTGTGCGCCTTGGACTCACCCTGTTCCGGCGTGTAACCGGCGTTGCCCGCGTCCCATTTGGCCTTCGCGGACGCCGGGTCGGCCAGCGCCTCGAACTCCCAGAGCAGGTCGCGCCATTCGACGGCCGGGCCGCCGTTCTCCCGCTCCATCTCGGCGAGGTTGCGCTTGACGGTGGCCTTGTCGCGGCCCAGGTACAGCGAACCACCCGTGATCGGGAGGGTGTTGATGCCGTGGATTTCCTCGGGGTTCGCGGTCCACCAGGTGGAGTACGCGGCGCCGCTGCCCCAGACCATGCCGACCGTGTCGTGGCCGAAGGAGCTCGGGAAGACCTGCTGGTCGGTGTCGAACCAGTACTGCTCGATCGCTTCCGACTCGGTGGTCAGCAGGTAGCTGCCGAGGTCGCGCAGCGAGGTGTCACCGGTCGCGGAGCCCCACAGGACCAGCGCCGCGCTCAGGTTGGTCGACTCGGAGGAGGACTCCTGGTTGTTGCCCGCCGCGAAGCCCTGGTGTCCGGAGGCCCAGCTGTGGCCGGCGTACACGTCGAAGCCCCGGAGGAAGGGGAAAGCGCTGTCCGTGCGGCTCGGGTTGGCCGTGTCGCGGATCAGGTTCTTGACCATGGTGCCCCAGGCCGAGTCGGCGGCCCAGGCCTGGTCGTACTGGGCGACGATCGCCGCCGCGTACACGTAGTAGCTGTAATGGAAGTGATGGTCGTTCAGCTCGGTGTCGCTGCCGTAGGAGGCGGGGTACCCGATGAGGGTCTTCCAGACCGTGTCGTAGCTGAACTCGCTGGCGCCGCCGGCCGTGAACCACTCCTGGAGCCGGCTCTTCAGCAGCCCCAGCAGCTTGTCCCGAGTGGCGGTCTGGCCGATCTGATCGGCCACGGGCACCAGTTGGGCCAGACGGCCGAGTGCCTTGCCGGTCCAGTAGGTGTCGGAGGCCCCGGAGAACGGATCGGAGGCGTTCGCCACCTCGTCGAGGTACGCGGTCAGCCGGGCGGTGTCGACGCCGCTGACCGCCGGAAGGGCCGGCACCACACCGGAGCTCTTCTGGCTCGTGGTGAAGGACGTGCCTTCCCGCACCTTCATGGTGCCGCGCGGGGACACGTAGGTGTAGCCCGTGAGCGTGTCGGTGGTGTGCAGCCACTGGTGGCGGTAGAGCGCCTGGAGCGTCCCGCGCGCGGTGCCTTCCTTCGCCTCGGTGGTGAGGCTGTACGTCGCGCGGACCGTACCACCGGAGGAGGACCAGGAGACCGTGGAGCCGGTGACGAAGCTGAAGGCGTACTTCCGGAACGTCGCGAGCGCGTCGGTCGACGGCAGCACGGCGAGCGAGAAGTAGTCCTTGCCGCCGAGGGGGGCGGTGATGCTGGAGCCCGAGACCGTCCAGTCGGTGCCGGTCGGCGAGAACAGCGCGTAGTGGTGCCCGGCGACGGTGATGCCGAGGACGTTGCCGTCGTCCGCGAAGACGGTGGGGGCGCTCGCCGTGGTGATGCTGGCGTTGCCGCCGGAGCCCTTGGCGTACACGAACGGCAGGCCGTGCCCGATGGTCGTGCGCAGGGTGCGGGTGCCGTCCGACCAGTAGGGGGTGACGGTCCAGTCGGACCAGTCGTCGGCCTTCGTGTCGGGCGAGTTGAGGCCGCTGAGACCGAGGGTCAGGTCGGCCTTGTGGGCGTACTCGTACTGGCGGCCGTCCCCGACGATCGAGGGCGTGGTCGGGTAGCCGACTTCCAGTCCGCCGGAGGTGGCCTGGTAGGTGAGCGGGTGGCCGTACATCGGTGTGGAGTACGGGTTGTCGCCGTAGCGCTGGTAGGCGAGCGAGGTCCACCAGTCGTTGGTGGGAACCGGCTTGTTCTTGGCGGCCTCGGTCAGCTTGGGGGTGACCGGTGCGCCGGTGTTGGTGGTCGGTCCGGAGGTGCCGGCCGGGCGGGTGTCGGTATAGCTGCCGGCACCCGCGGTGATCGTGGCCGCGGACGCCGGGGTCGCGGCCGGGCCCAGGCCCACCGCGGCCAGGGCGACGGCCAGGGCCACCGCGGCTGCGGGTCTTACGAGGGAGGCTTGCATGGGGAAGCACCTCGAAGTCAGAAGGGGGACGAAGCGCTTTCGAGAGCGCTCTCAGATGTCAAGGAACGTAAAACTTCTGAAACCTTTGTGTCAATAGAAGTGACACATACCGTAGTTGAGGGAGCGTGCGCGAAGCCCATCGTTCGAGTTCTGACGGGTCGAGGGGTGTGCCGGGCGGCCCGAGGTGAAGTGTTGAGAGCGCTCTCATCCGTCCGGATCGCCGCATTCAGGGGGTTCGGTCGTGTGGCCCGGCCCATGGTGGCTCGCACGCGCCCGCTGCCTCCCTCCCTCGGGGGTGTGGCCGTGCGGGTTCCGTGCGCCGGACGGGAATGTTAAGGCTGATTGATAAAGTAGCTTTAGTACATGGATGAAGATCTGGCTCCGGAGGAAGTCGCCGCGGCTCTCCTGGCGAGCATCGGTGTACTGGTGCGACGGGTACGCCAGGTACCGGTCGACGGCGGGCTCGCGATGCCCGAACGGGCCGCCCTGGCACTCCTGGACCGCTCGGGCCCCACCACCTCCTCCGCGCTGGCCCGGGAAGCGCGGATCACCGCGCAGGCCATGGGGGCGACGCTCGCCGCGCTGCGCGCCCGCGGTCTGGTCGAGCGCCACCCGGACCCGGAGGACGGCAGGCGGGCGGTGCTGACGATGACCGCCGCGGGACGGAAGGCGCTGAAGGACAAGCGCAACGCCCGGACCGATCTCCTCACCCGGGCCCTGACCGGTGGCGCGTTCACCGCGGCGGAGCTGGACCGGCTCGCGGCCGTCGCGCCCCTGCTGGACCGGCTGGCCCGTACCGTCCGCCCCTCCGAACCCGGCACGCCCGAGCCCGGTACGCCCGACACCGCCGAGCCCGGTACGCCCGACACCGCCGAGCCCGGTACGCCCGACACCGCCGAGCCCGGTACGCCCGACACCGCCCGGACCGGCCCCGGAGGCCGGCCGACCCGCACAGGAGAGACACCACAGTGACACTGACAACGATCGACCCCACTCCCGCGCTCGTCGTGATCGACCTGCAGAAGGGCCTCCTCGCCGGCGCCGGACCCGCCGTCGCGGCGGTCGTCGAGCCCGCGGCCCGCCTGGCCGCGACGTTCCGCCGGCACGGCCTGCCGGTGGTCCTGGTCAACGTCACCGGGCGCGCCCCGGGGCGCACCGAGACCGCGCGGGCGGGCGGCGGCGTCCCGTCGTCCCCCGGCTGGGCCGAGCTGATCGACGAACTCGACGTCCGTCCGGCCGACCACCTGATCACCAAGCGACGGCGCAGCGCGTTCCACGACACCGGCCTCGACACTCTCCTGCGGGACCTGGGCGTCACCCAGGTCGTCCTCACCGGGATCTCGACCAGCGCGGGCGTCGAGTCGACCGCACGCGCGGCCTCCGACCACGGCTACCACGTCGTTCTCGCCACCGACGCCATGGCCGACCGGGAGGAAGTCGACCACCGCCACAGCGTGGAGCGCGTCTTCCCCAAGATCGGCGAGACCGTCACCACCGCCGAGGTCGTCGCCATGATCGAGGCCACCCGATGACGCTGCTGGGCCGACTCCTGCACAACCGCCGAGCGGGCGAGACCCACTTGGCCTGGAACCTTCCCAACCTCCAGGGCTGCGGGGCGGGGGCGCTCACCCTCACCAGCGACGGCTTCGGTCCCGACGGCTCCCTTCCGCGGGTCCACTGCGCGAAGCACGTCGGCGGCCAGGACATCTCCCCGCACCTGGCCTGGACCGGGCTCCCGGCCGGTACCGCACAGCTTCTCCTGGTCGTCGAGGACGTCGACGTACCCATGGCCAAGCCCGCGGTGCACTGCGTGGCGCTGATCGACCCGGCGGCCGGAGACCTCCCGCCCGGCTCCCTGGCCGCGAAACGCCCCGGCCCGGGGGTGCGGTTGTTGCGATCCACCGTCGGGCGCGGCTACCACGGCCCCGCACCGATCAAGGGCCACGGGCCGCACCGCTACGTCTTCCAGCTCTTCGCGCTCGCCGCTCCCGTCGACGGCGGCCCCGGCGCGACGCCGCCTGTGGACCGGGCCCGGCCACGTACCCTGCTGCCCCTTCTCACCCCGCCGGTCCTCGGCCGCGCCCGGCTGACCGGGGTCTACGAACGCTGACCCGGGGTCCTCGCGCGGTGGCGGTGGCGGTGGCCCGGTGGGAACGGGCCGTGTACCTGAGGGGCACGCCGGGCCGGAGGGAGGTACCGTACCGTCTCCGGCGGACGAACAGCCCTGTTCCGGGACTTGTCATCGGATCGGTGAGGGCGCCCCTACGGCGGGGCAGTGGCCGGGGCGACAGGTGAAGGGCGAGCGAGTGCGCAGGGTTCCACCGGAGATGTTCCGCTTCACCACGGGCGAGAGGGCCGGCCTCCACAGTGCGGTGCTGGACGCCTTCGGCGCGGCCGGCGAACACCTGGAGACGGCCCTCGGTCTCGACGGCGTCCGTGAACGGCTGCGTACAGTCGGTTGGTTGGACGCGGTGGAGGACGAGGAGCTGCACGCGGCGCTGAAACGCCTGGTGTGGTGGGGACTTCTCGACGTGGGCTGGCCCAACAGCGCAGCCGTCCACTTCGTGCGCCTGCTCGCGGAGCACGGCGCGGACCTCCGCCACCACGGCGACTTCGACGGTGAGGGCATCCGCATCGCGGCCCACGTGTTCGCCAAGACCTCGGCCCGCCCGTGGCGCATGTCGGCGGCGGACTGCCGGGACGCCGTCGCACGGTC
>NZ_JBSFVR010000300.1:0-9259 GCF_053592415.1 Streptomyces sp. NPDC002690
TCCTCCCTCGCACACAAGGCAATCGGTTACGGCATGCCGGGCGTACGGGTCGACGGAAACGACGTCCTCGCCTGCCGGTTTGTGACCGAACAGGCACCGGGGTCGGCTGAAGCGGTCCGCCCCTGTCCACCGTGCCGGAGACCGGCACGACCCACCGAAGGAAGAACGGCCACACATGTCCACCGACCTCCAGCCGGCGCAGTCGCTCCCCCACATCGATCCCGTCCCCGCACCGTCCGGGCCGCACGTGCTGGACAACGCCCCCTGGGCCGCTCTCACCGGAGCGCACCGCCGCTTCGCGGAGATCGTCGGCTCCGCAGCCCGCTACCAGACGGACGTCGCCCCGTTCGTGGCGCTGGGCGACTCCTCGGACCCGCGCGCCTGGGACGATCTGGCGGCGCTTCTCGGACCCGGTACGCAGACGGCGGTGACCGGGATCAGCGGGGTGCCGGAGCACTGGGAGACCGTGGAGCGGGCGGAGGGCGTACAACTCGTCGCCGACACCCTGCTCACGCGGCCCGATCCGGAAGCGGTCCGGCTGACCACGGCCGACGTGCCCGAGATGCTGGACCTGGTGAGCCGGAACAAGCCGGGGCCGTTCCTCCCGCGCACCATCGAGTTGGGCGCCTACTGGGGAATCCGGCGCGGCGGCCGGCTGGTGGCAATGGCCGGGGAACGGCTGCGGCCCCCCGGCCACACCGAGATCAGCGCTGTCTGCACGGACGCCGGACACCGCGGCGAAGGTCTCGCCACCCGGCTGGTCCGTCATGTCGCCGACGGCATCCGGGACCGCGGGGACGTTCCCTTCCTGCACGCGGCCGGCAACAACGAGAACGCCATCCGCCTCTACCTCTCGATCGGTTTCGCCCTGCGCCGACGCACCCTCTTCGCCGTGGTCCGTGTCCCTGGCGGTGACCGCGCCACCGCGCCGGGGAACTGACCTCCGCGCCCAGCGGGCGCGCGGCCGGAACCGATCCGCCGCCGCGCCGCCTCCGTACTCCCCAGCCGATCAGGAAAGGCTCTTCCCCGACATGTCGCAGTCCCCCTCCTCACCTCCCGAACCCCTCCATCTCGCCGTGGCGCTGGACGGCACGGGCTGGCACCCCGCGTCCTGGCGCGAGCCGGAGTCCCGCGCCCGCGAACTCTTCACCGCCGGCTTCTGGCTGGACGCCGTGCGGGAGGCGGAAGCAGGCCTTCTCGACTTCGTCACCTTCGAGGACGCGCTGTCGCTCCAGTCCACCGATCCGACCGCCGACGACCGGCGCACCGACCAGGTGCGCGGGCGGCTCGACGCGGTCCTGATCGCCTCCAGGGTGGCGCCGCTGACCCGGCACGTCGGGCTGGTGCCTACCGTGGTGGCCACCCACACCGAACCGTTCCACCTGGCGAAGGCCGTCGCGACGCTGGACTTCGTGAGCTCCGGCCGCGCCGGGGTCCGGGTCAAGGTGTCCGCCGCGGGGCACGAGGCGGCGCACTTCGGCCGCCGGGACCTGCCGCCGTTCCGTCCGCAGGACTATCTGCTGCCCGAGGCCCAGAAACTGGTGCGCGAGCTGTTCGCCGAGGCCGCCGACTACGTCGAGGTGCTCCGCAGGCTCTGGGACAGCTGGGAGGACGACGCGGAGATACGCGACACCGCCACGGGACGGTTCATCGACCGCGAGAAGCTGCACTACATCGGCTTCGAGGGCAAGCACTTCAGCGTCAAGGGCCCTTCCATCACGCCGCGTTCGCCCCAGGGCCAGCCGCTGGTGACGTCGCTGGCCCACGCGACCATTCCGTACGAGCTGGTGGCGGGTTCCACCGACGTCGGTTACGTCACCCCGCACGACGCCGCAGAGGCGCGGGCCGTGACCGAGGAGATCCGGGCCGCCCAGGAGGCGGCCGGACGCGGCGGGGAGACCCTCCACGTCTTCGGGGACCTGGTGGTCTTCCTGGACGAGACGGCCGGCGCGGCGAAGGAGCGCCGCAAGCGCCTGGACGACGTGGCCGGTACTCCCCTGACGAGCGATGCCGAGATCTTCACCGGTACGCCCGCCGAACTGGCCGATCTGCTGCTGGACTGGCAACGTGCGGGCCTGAGCGGATTCCGGCTCCGTCCGGCGGTCGCCGGTCACGACCTGCCGGCCATCGGCCGGGGGCTGGTCCCCGAACTCCAGAGCCGCGGCGCGTTCCGCCGCGCGTACGAAGCCGACTCACTGCGCGGCCTCCTCGGCCTCCCGCGTCCCGCCAACCGTTACGCCCGGGTCCGGGCCGGAGGACAGTCATGAGCGACAACCTGAAGCGGATCCACCTCGCGGCCCACTTCCCGGGGGTCAACAACACCACTGTCTGGAGCGACCCGGAGGCCGGCAGCCAGATCGACTTCGCTTCCTTCAGCCACTTCGCGCGCACCGCCGAGCGGGCCAAGTTCGACTTCCTTTTCCTGGCCGAGGGATTGCGGCTGCGCGAACAGGGCGGTGAGATATACGACTTGGACGTGGTCGGACGCCCGGACACCTTCGGCATCCTCGCCGCGCTGGCGGCGGTCACCGACCGCATCGGCCTGGCCGGCACGATCAACTCCACCTTCAACGAACCGTACGAGGTGGCACGGCAGTTCGCCTCCCTGGACCATCTCTCGGCGGGCCGTGCGGCGTGGAACGTCGTCACCTCCTGGGACGCGTTCACGGGCGAGAACTTCCGGCGTGGCGGCTTTCTCGCGGAGGAGGACCGTTACACCCGCGCCGAGCAGTTCCTGCGTACCTCCTGGGAGTTGTTCGACTCCTGGGCCGAGGGCGAGGTCCTCGCCGACCGGGAGAGCGGGCAGTTCCTGCGCAGCGCGGACGCCGGTACGTTCGCCCACCGCGACCAGCACTTCGACATCGCGGGCCGCTTCGACGTGCCCCGTTCCCCGCAGGGCCGCCCGGTGATCTTCCAGGCCGGGGATTCGGACCAGGGGCGGGAGTTCGCGGCGGCCACCGCGGACGCCATCTTCAGCCGGCACTCGGCCCCGGAGCCGGGCCGCGCCTTCTACCACGACGTCAAGGGGCGCCTCGCCCGGCACGGGCGGGAGCGGGACGACCTGCTGATCCTGCCCGCCGCCACCTTCGTACTGGGCGACACGGACGCCGAGGCGGAGGAGCGCGCGCACGAGGTGCGGCGCAGTCAGGTCAGCGGCCAGACCGCGATCAAGTTCCTGGAGCACGTGTGGAACCGGGACCTGTCCTCCTACGACCCGGACGGGCCGCTGCCCGACATCGACCCGGACACCGGTGAGCACACCGTGACCCGGGGCCGCGCGAGCGTACGGATGGTCCGCGATCCCCTGGCGACCGCGTCCGAGTGGCGGCAGCGGGCGAAGGCGGAGGGTCTGTCGATCCGGGAGCTGGTGATCGAGACGAGCGCCCGGCAGACCTTCATCGGCTCGCCGTCGACGGTCGCGCGGGCCATCAACGACTCGGTGCAGAGCGAGGTGTCCGACGGCTTCATCCTCGCCCCGCACCTGGTACCCGGCGGCCTGGACGAGTTCGCCGACACGGTGGTTCCGCTGCTCCAGGAGCAGGGTGTCTTCCGCACGGAGTACGAGGGAACGACGCTCCGCGACCACCTGGGGCTGCGTACGCCGAAGGGCTGATCACCGCGGTGGGGCCCGAGAGGCGGCGAAACGCCCTCGGGCCTCGCGGATCCGCGTTGCCCCGGCCGTCGCGATGTGATCGGCTGTGCGCGAAGAGGCAGTTGTGGTCCCTGGGGAGGGGCCGGGGCGAAGAGCCCTGTGGACGCTGCCGGGGGGAACACAGTGGACAGGGCCGGAACTACCGTACGTACGTGCCCGCGGTGCGGATCGGACATCGAGACGGACGGCCGGTTCGTCACCTGGTGCGAAGGGTGCGACTGGAATGTCGACCCGAACCCGCCGGAGGAGAGGCTCGGGCGACTGGAGCGCCGCCGGAAGAAGTTGACGGAGCGGCACGGACAGTCCCTGCTCACCGAGATGACGGGCGGCGCGACCCCGGACCCGCACCGGAGCGCCTCCGCGGTGGCGGCGTTCACCTTGGCCCTCACGGTGCACGCCTTCACTCTGGCGCTGGTGGTCGGCGGGGTCTGCCTCCTGGTGAAGGGCTGGGCAACCCCGCTGATGGCGCTGGGTGTCCTGCTGCTCGCGGTGGCGGCGACCCTGCTGCCGCGCTACCGCCGACTGCCCGAGGGTGGTCCCGTGCTCCGTCGCGCGCAGGCGCCCGAACTGTTCGCGACCATCGACGAGGTGGGCGCGGCCACAGGCACCCGGGGCGTGGACGTGGTCGTCCTCAACACCGGTTTCAACGCGAGCGTGACGACCTACGGCCTGCGGGGCGGACGCCTGCTCACGATCGGTCTGCCGCTCTGGGAGATCCTCTCTCCTCAGGAACGCCTCGCCCTGCTGGGCCACGAACTCGGCCACTTCGGCAACGGCGACACCCGGCGCGGGGTGGTTCTGGGAAGCGCGCTGAGAGCCCTCTCCGCTCTGTACTACTACACCGAACCGGTGCACCGTCCGGACATGATCGAGATGGTGTCCAACACGCTGACCATGATTCCCCGGGTGGCGTTGAGGGGGGTCCTGGGCATACTGGACCGGCTGACGCTGCGCGCGTCCCAGAGGGCCGAGTACCTCGCGGACAGGATGGCCGCCCACGTCGGTTCCTCCGCGGCCGCCGTGCGGCTGACGGACCGTCTTCTGGTGCTGGAGTCGGCGGAGCACGCTCTGCACCGTGAGCTCGACGCCCGCCAGGCCGCCCGCCGCGGCGCCTCCGCCCCGCAGCAGCCGTGGGCAGGCCTGTGGGAGAGTCTCGCGGCACACGTGGAGTCGATACCGTCGCGCGAGTACGAGCGCCTGCGGCGGGTGAGTGTCGTCCGGGGCCACAGCACCGACACGACCCACCCTCCGACCCATCTGCGCAGGGCTTGTCTGCAGTCGGGCGGCCCCACCGGGGCGGCGGTGCGCACCGACGAAGCCCGCGAGCAGCGGATCGACGTCGAACTGGCCGAGCCCCGAATCGCGCTGGCCCGCAGGGTGTTCACCCACGGGATCGCCGAATGAGGGCGGGCGACGGTCGCGCGCCGTCGCCCGCCGGCCGGTCCCTCCCCCTCAGTCCAGCGCGCTCTTGGCCCGCCAGTCGGCCCAGGACACGTTCCACGCGCCGTAGCCGTTGCCTTCCGCGACCACGCCCTTGGTGTCCGCGCCGGTGATCTCGAAGGGGTCCCCCACCTGCGTCTTCGTGTAGAGCTCGGCCGCGTTCGCGTCGCTCATGCCCACGCAGCCCGAGCTGTGGTTGGCGACGCCGAAGTACGCCGCGTTCCACGGCGCGGCGTGGGCGTACATGCCGGACCAGGTGAGCCGCATGGAGAAGTCGACCATCTTGTCGTAGGCGTCGCCCAGGCCGACCGTCTCGGAGCGCATGTTGATCGTGCCCTCTTTCGCCATCAGCACCGCCGTGCCACGCCAGGACGCCTTGTCGCCGCCGGGGGTTCCACCGGAGACGGGTATGTCCATGACGGTGCTGCCGTCCCGCACCAGCGCGAGCCGGTGGCGGTCGAGGTCGACCTTCACCACCTGGGCGCGGCCGACGGTGAAGGACATGGCGTAGTCGCGTACGAAGAATCCGCCGCCGGGTCCCGAGTCGGTGCCGCCCAGGGCGGCGTCCAGGGTGACCTCGGTGCCGGGTTTCCAGTACTCCTTCGGCCGCCAGTCGACGCGGTCCTTGCCGGAGTAGTCGCGCAGCCATCCCCAGGAACCTTCGGTGTTGTTCGAGGTGGTGACCTTGAGGGCCTTCTCCACGGCCGCCTTGTTCTTCACCGGGTTGTCGAAGACGACCGACAGCGGCTGCGCGATGCCGACGGTGACGTTCTTGCCCGGGGCGAGGGTGAGCTTGTTGACCAGGCCCGCCTTCGCGGTGGTGAACTCCTCGGTGTCCGCGCCGCCTCGGGTGTCCGTCGCCTTCACCTGGTAGCGGGTGCCCGGAGCGGCCGGGCGGTCGGAGGTCCAAGTGCGGCCGTCGGCGGATATCCGGCCGGTGAGCGTCCCGCCGGAGGTGTCGGTGACCGAGACGGTGCGCAGGGTGCCGTCGGCGAGGGTGACCGTGACGGGAGCACCGGCGGGAGCGCTGTCGCCCCGGAGGTTCACCGAGACGTCGGTCCGCCCGGCCGCCGGCGTCGTGCCGCCCCCGGTGGCGGGGCGGATGCCGGAACCGGAGGCCGAGGCGCTTCCGGAGCAGGCGGTCAGGGCGGCGCCCAGGACCGCCGTCCCGGCCACCAGGGTGAGCCGGGCCGTGCGGCGGCGGGGCCGGAGGGCCCGGTCCGTGCCGGGGTTCAGGGGACTCATCGCGACGACCTGACGGATGGGTGTGTCTCGGTGCAGTGGCATGCCTGGACCATAGGACCCGCACACCGGCACAAAAAGGGTGAGATCTCCCTGTGACGAGGACCGGAGCACAACGGTCATCGTCCGGTCACATGGACCGCGCGGCTCCGTCACGGGCCGTCGCCACCATCCCTGTGCGGTCCGGCCGAGCGGCCGGCCCGGCAGAACGGGGGACGGGGATGTCAGCACTTCAGGTGACCGGCGGCCACGAGGGACGGCGGAGTCTACGGACGGGCCTGATCACCGCCGAAGCACATCGGGCGTGGTTGTCGGCCCACCCCGGCGCCAGCTTCCTCCAGTACCCGTCCTGGGCGGGGGTGAAGGACGGCTGGCGGTCGGAGACCGTCGGCTGGCACCACGACGACGGGACTCCGGCCGGCAGCGCACTGGTCCTCTACCGGCAGTTCCCCGGGACCCGGAAGTACTTCGCCTATCTGCCGGAGGGGCCGGTGGCCGACTGGGCGGACCCGGAGGTCGACCGCTGGCTGGACCCGCTCATGACGCATCTGCGCAAGGCGGGCGCCTTCGCCGTACGGATCGGCCCCTCCCCCGAGTTCCGACGGTGGGACGCGGCACGTCTCAAGTCGGCGACGGGCCCCGGCCGGAGGATCGGCGACGTGCTCGCCACCGAGGTGGACCCCCTCGGGACGGCCGTCGCCGAACGGCTGCGCGCGCGGGGATGGCGGCGGTGCGGAGGGGACGGCGAGGCCGGCGGCGACATGGACGCCCAGCCGCGCCACGTCTTCCGGGTACCGCTCGCCGGCCGCACGCAGGACCAGCTCTGGGCGGGGCTCAGTCAGGAGTGGCGCCGCAACATCCGCAGGGCACGGAAGGCCGGTGTACGCGTGGTCACCGGCGATGCCGGACAACTTCCTGATTTCCACCGGTTGTTGAGGATCACGGAGGAGCGTGACGGTTTCCGGCTCGGCCGCTCCCTCGCTTACTACCAGCGCCAGTACGCGGTGCTCAACGCGGAGTGCCCGGGTCGGATGCGGCTCCTTCTCGCCGTGCACGACGGGGAGATACTTGCCGCGCACACCATGATCCGCACCCCTGGGCGGGTGTGGTACCAGACGGGCGCGTCCGCCGACCACCGCCGGGAGGTGCGCCCGAGCAACGCGCTCCAGTGGCAGATGATGGCCGACGCCCTCGCTCACGGAGCCGCCGTGTACGACATGCGCGGGGTACCCTCCATCCTCGACCCCGAAAACCGTGCCTTCGGTCTGCTGCGCTGGAAGCTGGGCACGGGCGGACAGGTGGTCGAGACCCTGGGGGAATGGGAGACATCGGTGGGCGGCGCGGCCAACAACACTCTGTACCGGGCGTTCCACGCCTATCTGGCACACCGGTGACCCCGGCGGAGGCGACCGGACAGGTCGCGGCGGCGGGTCCGTCGGAGGCCGACCGTTCCGGCACGGAGCAGGAGCAAAACACCCCGGGGAAGGCCGGTTCGGCGCTGCGGAGCGGGGCCCTGATGGCTGCGGGATCGGTGGTCTCCCGCGCCACCGGGTTCATACGCTCGGCGGTCGTCGTCGCCGCGCTCGGTACCGGACTACGGGCCGACGGCTACACGGTCGCCAACACGGTGCCGAACATCCTCTACATCCTGCTCATCGGCGGTGCGCTGAACGCGGTGTTCGTCCCCGAACTCGTGCGGGCGGCCAAGGACCACGCGGACGGGGGTGTCGCGTACACCCAGCGGCTCCTCACCGTCTGCACGGCGGGTCTGGTCGCCCTCACCGCGCTCGCCGTCGTCGGGGCTCCGCAGATCGTCGCGGCGTACACCGACTACTCCGGCGAGCAGGCGGAACTGACGATCGCCCTGGCGCGCTGCTGCCTGCCCCAGATCCTCTTCTACGGGCTCTTCACCCTGCTGGGTCAAGTACTCAACGCCCGGGGCAGGTTCGGCGCGATGATGTGGGCTCCGGTCCTCAACAACGTCGTCGTGATCGCCGTCTTCGGGCTGTATCTCGGCGTCGCGGCGAACGCGGGCGGCGATCCGAGCGCGGCGCAGACCCGGTTGCTCGGCTGGGGCACCACCGCCGGGATCGTCGTGCAGACGCTGGCTCTGGTGCCGGTGCTGCGGGCGGCCGGGTTCCGCTGGCGGCCCCGCTTCGACTGGCGGGGCAGCGGGCTCACCAGGCCGCTGCGGGCTGCCGGTTGGCTGGTGATGCTGGTCCTGACGAATCAGGCCGCGTACTGGCTGGTGACCCGGCTCTCCACCCTCACCGGCGAACACGCGGTGAACCAGGGGGTGTCGGGGGGTGCGGGGTACACCGCGTACAGCAATGCCTACCTGCTCTGGGTGGTGCCGCAGGGGATCGTGACGGTTTCGCTGGTCACCGCGTTGATGCCCCGGATGAGCCGGGCGGCGGCCGAGGGGGACCTCCCGGGGGTGCGCCGCGACCTCTCGTACGCGCTGCGCACCTCAGCCGCGATCGTGGTGCCGGCGGCCTTCGCCCTGTTCGCGCTCGCTCCCTGGGTGATGGGATCGGTCTTCGGGTACGGCCGCACGAGCGGTGCCGACGTCAGCGTGATGGCGGGAATGCTGAGGGCTTTCGCGCCGGGTCTGATCGCGTTCTCGGGACAGTACGTGCTCTCCCGGGGGTTCTACGCCCTCGGCGACACCCGTACGCCGTTCCTGCTCAATCTGGTGATCGCCGGTCTCAACGCGGGCCTCTCCGGGGCCGCTTACCTGCTGCTGCCCGCACGCTGGGCGGTGACCGGGATGGCCGGGGCGTACACCCTGGCCCTCTTCGTGGGGTTCGCGGTCACCGGCTGCGTCCTGCACCGCAGGCTGGTCGAACCGGCCTCGCGCCGCAAGGCGCCCTGGCGTTCGGTGGCGCTGTGGTCGCACGTGCGGCTGATCGCCGCCTGTCTGCC
>NZ_JBSFVR010000301.1:0-9251 GCF_053592415.1 Streptomyces sp. NPDC002690
ATGGAAGCCCATGGCCTCCATCGCGGCGGTGGTGCCCTCGACCCCTCCGCCGCCGAACCAGCCCAGGAGCTTCTGGGAGCCGTGGGCGGCGAGGACGGCGCCGGTGCCGGCGCGCAGGACGAGCAGGCCGAGGTCACGCCGGTTGAGGCAGGCCATGGGAGCTCCCGGGGACGAGGAGGACGGGGTACGACTCCACTGTCGCCCGGCGCCGTTGCGGGGGCTCGGCCTGTTACGCCGTACGGGGGACGTCTCACGAGACCTCACAGGCGATGTCCCGGGCTCCCGGATGCGACGTACGTCATTGTGCAACTTGTTGCACAAAGCCTCGCCGATCCTCTAGAACTGGCGGGACGACACCGCGCGAGGAGACCCCCATGAGCCCCTACCCCACGCTGCTGAGCCCGCTGGACCTCGGATTCACCACCCTCCCCAACCGGGTGGTCATGGGGTCGATGCACACCGGGCTCGAAGAGGCCGAGAAGGGCTTCGCGCGGATGGCCGCGTTCTACGCGGAGCGCGCCCGGGGCGGCGTCGGCCTCATCGTCACCGGCGGCATCGCGCCCAGCGAGCGCGGCTGCTCCGCGCCCGGCGGCGCCAAGCTGACCACCGAGGCGGAGGCCGAGGAGCACGCCCTGATCACCTCGGCGGTGCACGCGGAGGGCGGCCGGATCGCGATGCAGATCCTGCACTTCGGCCGGTACGCGCACCATCCGGCCCTGGTGGCGCCCAGCGCGCTCAAGGCGCCCATCAGCGGCTTCACCCCGCACGCGCTGACCGACGACGAGGTCGAGGAGACGATCGAGGAGTTCGTCCGCGCGGCCGTCCTCGCGCGCCGCGCCGGCTACGACGGGGTCGAGATCATGGGCTCGGAGGGCTACCTCATCAACGAGTTCGTGGTGGCGGAGACCAACCACCGCACCGACCGCTGGGGTGGCTCGTACGAGAACCGCGTCCGGTTCCCGGTCGAGATCGTGCGCCGGGTGCGCGAGGCCGTCGGTGACGACTTCATCCTGATCTACCGGCTCTCCATGCTCGACCTCGTCCCCGACGGCTCGACGCTGGAGGAGGTGGTGCACCTGGCCCGCGCGGTCGAGGCGGCCGGGGCGACCATCATCAACACCGGCATCGGCTGGCACGAGGCCCGCATTCCCACCATCGCGACCTCGGTGCCGCGCGGCGCGTTCACCTGGGTGACCGAGAAGGTGCGCGGCTCGGTCTCCGTACCGCTGGTGACGAGCAACCGCGTCAACACCCCGGAGGTCGCCGAGGAGATCCTCGTCTCGGGCCACGCGGACATGGTGTCGATGGCCCGCCCCTTCCTCGCCGACCCGCAGTTCGTGGCGAAGGCCGCGGCCGGCCGTTCCGACGCGATCAACACCTGCATCGGCTGCAACCAGGCGTGCCTGGACCACGTGTTCAGCCTCAAGATCACGTCCTGCCTGGTCAACCCCGGGCCTGCCACGAGACCGAGCTGGTCCTCTCCCCCACCCGGACCCGCAAGCGCGTCGCCGTCGTCGGCGCCGGCCCGGCCGGTCTCGCCTGCGCGGTCACCGCGGCCGAACGCGGCCACGCGGTCACCCTCTTCGACGCGGCCGACGAGATCGGCGGCCAGCTCAACGTGGCGCGCCAGGTGCCCGGCAAGGAGGAGTTCGACGAGACGCTGCGCTACTTCCGCACCCGGCTGCGCGAGCTGGAGGTCGACGTACGGCTCGCCACCCGCGCCGACGCGGGCACCCTCGACGGGTACGACGAGGTGGTGCTCGCCACCGGGGTCGAGCCGCGCACCCCGCCCATCGAGGGGGCCGGTCACCCCAGCGTGGTCGGTTATCTGGACGTGCTGCGCGACAAGGCGCCGGTCGGCGACCGGGTCGCGGTCATCGGAGCGGGCGGTATCGGTTTCGACGTCGCCGCGTTCCTCACCGATTCCGGGGAGGGGACCAGCCAGGACCCCGAGGTCTTCCTGCGCGGCTGGGGCGTGGACACGTCCTACGCGCACCGGGGCGGGCTGCGTCTGCCGGAGCGTCCGAGGCCGCCGCGCACGGTCCACCTGATCCAGCGCAAGGCCACGAAGGTCGGCGCGGGGCTCGGCAAGACCACGGGGTGGATCCACCGCACGGAGCTCCGCCACCGGGGCGTCACCATGATCGCGGGCGCCACCTACGACCGGATCGACGACGCGGGGCTGCACCTGACCGTGGACGGCGAGCAGCACGTGCTGCCGGTCGACACGGTCGTGCTCTGCGCGGGGCAGGAGCCGCGCCGGGAGCTGTTCGAGGAGCTGCGCGCGGCGGGCCGGCCGGTGCATCTGATCGGGGGCGCCGACGTAGCGGCCGAACTCGACGCGAAGCGTGCCGTCCGTCAGGGCACCGAGCTGGCCGCAGCGCTCTGAGCACGCTCCGGGCCCGTGCCCCGGGCCCGCGTTCGTAGGATGCACCCCATGTCACTGCCGCACGCGATCCTCACCGCTCTGCTGGAGAAGCCGTCGTCGGGGCTGGAACTGACCCGCAGGTTCGACCGGTCGATCGGCTACTTCTGGTCGTCGACGCACCAGCAGATCTACCGCGAACTGGGCAGGCTGGAGCGGGCCGGGCGCATCCGGGCCCTGCTGCCGGAGCAGCCGGCCAGGGGCAGCAAGAAGGAGTACGAGGTGCTGCCGGCGGGCCGCGAGGAGCTGGCGGCGTGGGTGGCGCTCTCCGAGGACCCGAAGCCGGTCCGCGATCCGCTGCTGCTGCGGATGCGGGCGGCGGCGGTCGTCGGGGCACCCGGGCTCGGCGCGGAGCTGCGTCGTCATCTGGACCTGCACCGGCGGCAGCTGGCGGAGTACCTGGAGATCGAGGGGCGCGACTTCCCGCCGGAGCGGAGGAAGGGCCAGGACGACCGGCTCCGCCACCTCCTGCTGCGCGGCGGCATCGACCTGGAGAGTTTCTGGATCACCTGGCTGACCGGGGCGATCGAGGAGCTCGACGGGCCGGACGGGCCCGTGTGAGGGCTGTCCGCCCCCCGGTCCGTGCGCGCGCTCCTTCCCGCGCGCCCGCGCACGAAGCATCAAGGGCTCCGCCCGATGCAGCGTTCACGCCCTCCCGCGCTGATCGCGGACCGCCCTACCCTGGGCCGACCCGGCCGTCGGACCGGGCCAGGTCCCAGGGGAGGCGCGTATGAGCACCTACGACGAACTGATCGAAGCCGAGGACCCCGTGCTCTACCTCCGGCTCGGCGGGGCCGGTACGGAGCTTTCCCCGGGCGGCCCGCGCGCCGTGTTCCACGGTTCGCCGTCCCACAGCCATCTGCCGAACGGCGACAGCGCCACCCTCTTCGACGGAACCTCCGCCCAGTACGTCGAGGTCCCCGACGACCGCTCCCTGTCCGTGTCGACGACCGGGGCGCTGACGGTGGAGGCCTGGTTCCGCCCCGACACCCTCACGTTCCCGGCGAGCGAGGGCACCGGGTACGTGCACTGGCTGGGAAAGCTCACCTACGCGACGGTCAACCAGGCCGAGTGGACGGCGCGCATCTACAGCGCGGACAACACCGAGGGCCGGGCCAACCGCGTCTCCGGGTACGCCTTCAATCCCGCCGGGGGCCTGGGCGCCGGTTCCTACTTCCAGGACACGTTGTATCCCGGGGAGTGGATCCACTACGCCCTGGTGATCAACACCAGTCCCGCCGGCCCCTCGTACCCGACCGGTTACACGAAGATCTACCGCGACGGGAGGCTGCGCGACCAGGACGCGCTCGCCGACTACTCGATCGTGCCGGGCGACACCCCGTCCCCCGTGCGCATCGGTACCGCGAGCCTGAGGTCCTTCTTCCTGGGTGCGATCGGCAAGGTCGCCGTCTACCCGCGGGAACTGACCGCCGAGCGTCTGGCGGCCCATCACGCCGTCATGACCAACACCTGAGGAAGCCTCGGCTCCGTGGCGGACCGGCCGGTGGTCCGCCCGGCGTCAGCTTCCGGCGGCGGCAGCGGGTTCGGGGCTTTCGGCCATCGGCCGCTTCAGGCCCCGCGGGCTCCCGATGACCGTGCGGCGCCGGACTCCTGATCTCCGGCGGTTCCCCGGGACGTCGGGTACCGGAGAGGCCGGGTGGCGGCCCTGCACGGCGACGGGGGCGGGCACGGATGCGAGCGGGGGACGTTCCGGGTCGTCCGCCTCCGGTACCGGTACACCGGCCGCCGCCTGGGTCCGGGACTGCGCCCTGCTGAGCAGGACCACTCCGTACGCCGAGAGCGCGACGCCCGTGACCGCCGGGATCACGCTGAGGGGGCCGCCCTGGAGGCGCTCGCCGAGCAGGACCATTCCGATCGCGGCGGCGGCCACCGGGTTGGCGAGGGTCAGTACGGCGAGCGGGGCGCCCAGGCCGTCGCGGTAGGCGGTCTGGGAAAGCAGCATCCCGCCCATGGAAAAGGCCGCGACCAGCAGGGTCACCACCACGGTGCGCGGGGTGAGCAGGGCGCCCGAGTGGTCGGTGAGGGCGACCGTCAGGGTCTGGGTCAGCGCGGAGGCGACCCCGGAGGTGATCCCGGAGGCTGCCGCGTGCCGCAGACCGGGACGGGCTCCGGGCCGGCCGAGGCCGGACACCACCGCCAGCGTGACCGCGCCGACCCCGAGGGCTTCCCCGAGGCCGAGGGTCTCGTGCGGTGCGGCTCCGCCCGCCGCCGTCAGCAGTGCGGCCAGTCCGACGAGAGTGAGGATCGTGCCCCGCCACTCGGTGCCGCTGACCTTGCGGCCGGCGGTACGGGCGCCGAGCGGTACGGCGGCCACCAGGGTCAGTGCGCCGAGCGGCTGGACCAGGGTGAGCGGCCCGTACCTCAGGGCGGCGACGTGCAGAAGTGCCCCGGTGGCGTTGAGTCCGACCGATGCCCACCAGGCGCCGCGGCCGAGCAGCCGGAGTCCGCCGGAGCCGGGTTCGGTGCGTCCGGCCAGCCGTGACTGGGCCACGGCTGCGGCGGCGTAGGCCACGGCGGAGACGAGGCAGAAAAGGATGGCGACGAGCGTGGCGTTCACCGTCCGCCTCCTGGTGCGGTGAGGGTCCGCTGCGGGGCGGACGGGTTGCCCGTGTAGGCGTGGGCGCCGGCCGGGACGGGCACGCCGGCGGCGTAGGCCGTGTGGCTTCCGACGGGGCCCGCCAGTCCGGCGGAGGGCCAGGGGCCTCGGAGCCGTACCGATCGGGAGGGGTGGTGCAGCGGGATCGCGGCCAGCGCGAGCGCGAGAAGGGCAGAGACGACGAGGGCGTCGAGCCAGTAGTGGTTGGCGGTACCGACGATCACCAGCAGCGTGGCGAGCGGATGGATCAGCCAGAGCCAGCGCCAGCGGGAGCGGCCCGCGGCCACGAGCCCGATCGCCACCATGAGGGCCCAGCCGAAGTGCAGCGAGGGCATCGCCGCGAACTGGTTGGCCATGGTGTCGGTGGTGGGCGTGGCGCCGTAGACCGTGGGTCCGTACACCTGGCCGGTGTCGACCAGGCCCGCGGCGGCCAGCATGCGCGGCGGGGCCAGCGGGAAGAGGAGGTGGAGCGCGAGGGCGGCGCCGGTGAGCGCCGCGAGTATTCGGCGGGACCAGACGTAGTGGTGGGGGTGCCGCCAGTACAGCCAGACCAGGAACAGCACGGTGGCCGGGAAGTGGACCGCCGCGTAGTAGGTGTTCGCCAGGTGGATCAGAGTCTCGCTGTGCAGCAGGACTCCCTGGACGTCACCCTCCCCAGGAAGACCGAGCGCGCGTTCGAAGTTCCAGACGTGTCCGGCGTTGTGGAAGGCCTCGTCGACATGACCGTTGGCCGCTTGGCGGCCGAACTTGTAGACGACGAAGAGTCCGACGACAAGCAGGAACTCCCGGACGAGGGGCGGGCGGGCCGAGGTATCCGGCTCCCGTTCCACAGGCGTTCTGCGGGCGTACATCACCCGTGCCCCTTACTGACGGTTGTGGTGGTACCTGGGAGTGGTTCCCTCCACACCCAATCGATACGCCAGTGTACCGATACGCAAACGTATCGGTACACTGGCGTATCGAAGCGCTTTACCGCCGAGCCCAGGAGGAACGAACCGTGCCGACCCGGGACTCCGCGCGAGAAACTCAGGAAAAGCAGGAAAATCCGGCACATCAGGACACCGAGGCACAGGACGCCGCGACACCCTCACCCCGGTCCCCTAGGTCGAAAATCACACCGGAGCGCGCCCAGGAGCTGTACGCGGCGGTGCTGCAGCTGCTTCGCGAGAGCGGGTACGAATCCCTCACCATGGAGGGCGTCGCCGCACGGACCCGCTGCGGCAAGTCGACGCTCTACCGGCAGTGGGGGTCGAAGCCCGAACTGGTCGTCGCGGCACTCCACAGCACCCGGCGCGAGTCGCTCGCCCACATCGACACCGGCACCCTGGCCGGCGACCTGCTGGCGGCGGCGCGGGCGATCGGCGCCCGCTCGGGCCTCGACACCTCACTGGTGCACGCGCTCAGCCATGCCGCCCTGCAGAGCCCGGAGCTGCTCTGCGCGATGCGCGAGTCGCTGGTGATGCCGGAGATCGCGGCGATCGAGGCGATGGTCCGACGGGGCCGCGAACGCGGTGAGATCGCTCCCGACTGCGCGACCGCCGAGTACGTCGCGGCGCAGCTGTTCGGCATGGTGCGCGTGCGCCCCCTGCTCGATGCCCGGCAGGCCGACGGGGAGTACCTCGTGCGCTTCACGGAGCGGGCCATCCTGCCCGGGCTCGGAGTGGAGACCCCTCCCACCGAGCCCTGACGAATCGTGGGCCGTCCATCCCAGCGGAGGGAACGGCCCGCTCGCGTCGCACCGTGGGGACGGGGGCGGCGCACCCCGACGGCCGGCGGCTTCCACCGAAGACGCCGGCCGTTCGCGTGCCCGAAGGGCCCCGAGATCCTTCTTCGGGGCCCTTCTTCGGGGCTCTTCTTCAAGGCCCCTTCTTCAAGGCCCCTTCTTCGGGGCCCCTTTTTCGTCCCCTTGACGATATCCCCGGCACCCTTCTATCGTGGTACTTGTCGTCAGCTTGACGAGAAACGGAAGGGGTCGTTCCATGGCCGACATCACACGGCGCTTCGGCTGGCGCCACCTGCGTTCCGCGCCCACCGCCCACATCCGTCACCACAAGCGCGGGACGCTCACCCACGACGGCCCCGGGCTGAGTTTCTGGTACCGCTCGCTGAGCGCGGCACTCTCCGAGGTGCCGGTGGACGACCGGGAGCTGGCGATGGCGTTCCACGCCCGTACCGCCGACTTCCAGGACGTGACCGTGCAGGCCACCGTCACCTACCGGGTCAGCGACCCGGCGCAGGCGGCGGCCCGGCTGGACTTCTCCGTGGACCCGGACACCGGGGTGTGGCGCGGCTCCCCGCTCGAACAGATCGCCACCCTGCTGACGGAGACCGCGCAGCAGCACACGCTGGACGCCCTGGCCCGTACCCCGCTCGCCACCGCCCTCGTCGACGGTGTGGCCTTGGTGCGCGAGCGGGTGTCGGCCGGACTCGCGGCCGAGCCCCGGCTGCCCGCGACGGGGATCGACGTGGTGGCGACCCGGGTCGTGGCCATCCGCCCGGAGGCCGAGGTGGAGCGCGCCCTGCGCACCCCCGCCCGCGAGCAGATCCAGCAGGAGGCCGACCGGGCCACCTACGAGCGCCGCGCGGTGGCGGTCGAGCGGGAACGCGCCATCGCCGAGAACGAGCTCGCCAGCCAGATCGAACTGGCCCGTCGCGAGGAGCAGCTCGTCGACCAGCGCGGTACCAACGCCCGGCGCGAGGCCGAGGAGAAGGCGGCGGCCGACGACGTCCGCGCCCGCGCCGAGGCGTCCCGCGCGGTGCGGCTGGCCAAGGCGGAGGCGGAGGCCGTACGGGAGACGGGCGCGGCCCGGGCCGACGCGCAGGCGGCCTGGCTGCGCGTCCACGCGGAGGTCGACGCGGCCACCCTGCACGCCCTCGCCGCGACCAAGCTGGCGGAGAACCTGCCGCACATCGACAGCCTCACCCTCTCCCCCGACGTGCTGACCGGGCTGCTCGCGCGCCTCGGCCGCCCCGGCGGCGGGACCCCGGCGTGAGCCTCGCCCCCCGCGCCGTCCTCGTGCACCGGACCACGGAGTACGAGGAGCTGCTCGCCCGGCACGGTACGCACGGTCAGGCCGCGTTCTTCCTCTCCACCCGCGGGCGCTCCCTGGACGAAGTGGCACAGCGGCACCACCGGACGCTGCGGGCGCTCGCCGACGTGGCGTCCGCGGTACCGCTCACCTGGCGGCGCTCCCGGGTGGAACGCGCCGACCTGGACCGCTTCCTCTTCGCGCCGGAGGACGTGGTGATCGTGGCCGGGCAGGACGGGCTGGTCGCCAACGCGGCGAAGTACCTCTCGGGGCAGCCGGTGATCGGCATCGACACCGATCCGGGGCGCAATCCCGGCGTTCTCGTGCGCCACCGCGTACGGGACACGGGGGCCCTGCTCCGCGCGGTGGCCGCACCCGCGGCCGGTGGCCGGGTGGACGAGCTGACGATGGTGGAGGCGGTCGCGGACGACGGCGAGCGGCTGGTGGCCCTCAACGAGATCTACCTCGGGCCGCCGGGACACCAGACCGCCCGCTATCGGATCGGGCCGGACACCGGGGCCACTCCTCACCCCGGAGCCGCCGAGGCGCAGGCGTCCTCGGGCGTGCTGGTCGGCACGGGCACGGGCGCCACCGGCTGGCTCCGCTCCCTCTGGCAGGAACGCGGCAGCACCCTGCGGCTGCCGGCTCCCTCGGACCCCCGGCTGCTCTGGTTCGTGCGCGAGGCCTGGCCGTCGCCGGTGACGGGAACGTCGATGGTCGCCGGGGAGCTGGGGCGCGGCCGGCGGCTGCGGCTGACGGTCGAGTCGGACCGGATGGTGGTGTTCGGCGACGGAATGGAGTCCGACGCGCTGGAGCTGACGTGGGGCCAGTCGGTCCGGATCGGGGTCTCCCCGACCTCGTTGCGGCTGGTCGGCTGAGGGCGGCCGTACGGCGCGGGCGGGGAATAGGGTGCCCCTCCGGATCACCGGAGGGGCTCGATCACCGGGTGCGGCTCATCGCCGCAGCCGCCGTCGCGCTGACCGCGGCGGTGTGGCTCCTCGGCGAAGGCCGGGACCGAGTCCCGGCGGCGGGGGGCGACTCACGTCGGGGCCGACCCGGCTCTCCCGCCGCAGCGGTCCGGGGCACCGGCGGCGGCCGAGGGGGACACGGGCCACGGCTGACGGATCTTCCGCGTGCCTGGTCCACCGCGAACGGGTTCGGCCCCGTCGCGTGTGCGGCG
>NZ_JBSFVR010000302.1:0-9240 GCF_053592415.1 Streptomyces sp. NPDC002690
ACTGCCACTTTAATGTAGCACTTAACTTTGTTAGCGCCACGTAAACGTGAGGGTAGTGACTCAAAAAATCTCATCAGAGGTACGGTTGGGCGATGCCCGGCGCGGCGCGGCAGGACGCGCCGGATGTACTCGCGGTTGGAGGCGGCCACGCTCAAGCCGTCGCCGCCGTAGTGCTCGACGCAGAAGGCGCCGGTGTAGCCGTGCGCGAGGGCGATCTTGATGGCCTTGCGGTAGCTGACGAAGCCGGACTCCATGGGGGCCGGAGAGGTCAGGACGGTGCCCGTGGCGGGGTCCTCGACGCGGTAGTAGCTCTTCACGTGCCAGTAGTTGGCGTGCGGCAGCGTCTTGGTGACCATCGACTCCCAGGACTCGATGGGGCGCTGCATCCGGATGAGGTTGCCGAGGTCCGGGTTGAGGCCGACGTTGTCGCGGCCGATGTCGGTGAGCAGGGCGACGGAGGAGTCCGCGGTGCCGAGGTAGGTGTCCTCGTACATCTCCAGGGACAGCTCCACGCCCACCGAGGCGGCGTGGTCGGCGAGTTCGCGCAGCCTGCTGACGGCCTTGTCCCAGGTCTCCTGGTCGCCGACCGGGTCCTTGGGGCCCGGTACCGTCCAGAACCAGAGCACCGCCTGCTGCTCGGGGGTGAGCGGCCGGTGCAGGCCGACCGAGACGAGCGGGACGCCGAGGGCGGCGGCCGCGTCGATGGTGCGGTGCGAGTAGGCGAGGTTGTCGTCGCCGTCGACGGGGTCGATGACGCTGCGCCGGATCGCGGAGATGGCCGGGGCGGTCAGACCGACCTCGGAGAGCGTGGTCCGCAGCTCCTCCAGGCGGGCGGGGGCGAGGTCGCCGGGGCGCAGCCAGCCGTCCGTGAGGTCGACCTCGGTGAACCCGGCGTCCGCCACCTCCTGGAGGCTCTCGGCCCACTGCTCGGCGGTCTGCTCCTGGGTGGAGATCCCGTCGGGTCCGACGTTCGGGAACTGCAGCAGGGCGGCGGCGATCGGCCAGGTTTCTGCGGTGTGAGTCATCATCGGCTCCCTTTCTCTATTTCCTATAGGATCTAGAATCGTGGGGGCTGTCAATGTGCTCCGCATCACGTGCTCGCAGGTGAAGCCCGCAGTACGCGGCCGACCCCGAGGGCGCGCCCGGGGCGCCCGGCGGCAGCCCTTCGGTGAGGGAGATGCCCGGGTGCCGTCGGCTCCGTCGTGCCCGGGCCGCCGCCGGTCGGGCCGAGCCCGGGTCGTCGCCGGTCGAGCCGTGCCCGGGTCGTCGCCGGTCGAGCCGTGCCGGGGCGTCAGTTCAGCCGCGCACGCGCCGCCCGCGCGTCCCGCCGTATCGTCTCGGCCGCCGCGGGCTCGATGCCGCCGATGATGTCCGCGTACTCCTCCATCTCCGCCGCCCCGCGCACGAAGTCGCCGCGTTGAACGAGGAGTTGGGCCCGCTCGTACCGCAGTTTGGCCGGGTGGGACGGCAGCAGGAGCGACAACTCGACCGCCCAGAGCGCCACGTCGGTGCGCTCGGGGCGGGCCGCCGCCCAGGCGCGGATGTTGTTCAGGACGCGCAGCACGATCGCCTGCGGCCGGGCCGGCGTCGGCAGCGACTCGCGCAGCGGCACGCCGGTCGACCCCGCCACCATCAACTCCGCGTCCTCGCCCGTCAGTACCACGCCCCCGGCGAACGGATCGGCCAGCACGTGCTCCGCCGGATCGCCGAAGCCGACCACGAAATGCCCCGGCAGCGCGACCCCGTGGACCGGGCCGCCCGCCCGCCGCGCCACCTCCATCCACACCACGGAGAGCAGGATCGGCAACCCCCGGCGGCGGTGCAGCACCTGCTGGAGCAACGACGACTCCAGCCGCTGGTAGTCGGGGGAGGCGCCGCAGAAGCCGTACCGGCCGCCGAGCAGTTCGCCCAGCGCCGTCGCCCAGTCCTGCGGGGTGGACAGGCCGTGCGGGAGGAGCCCGGCCAGCCGGTCCAGCTCGATCTGCGCCGCGTCGATTCCGTACGGATCGGGGTCACCGGGCGGCGGCTCGGGCATCGCCTCGGCACCCACCAGCAGGCAGAGCAGCGCGAGATCCGGCCGCTCCGAGCGTGCTTCCTCGGCGAACCGCGCCCGGCGCCCGGCCGTGGAGAAGTCCTCGGAGTCCGCTCCGTCGCCCACGGGGTCCATCTCTGACACCTGTTCCGCCGCTCCGAACGCCCGTGCCGTTACGCGGAACGGAAGTGGTGGTACCGGTGGTGGGTCACAAAACCCATCCGGTCGTACAGGGTGAGCGCCCCGGCGTTGTCCTCCTCCACCTGGAGCCAGGCCGCCGAAGCGCCCTCCTCCAGGGCGGTACGGGCCAGTGCGGTCATCACCGTGGTGGCCAGACCCCGGCGCCGGTAGTCCGGGTTCACCTCTATCGCCCCGAATCCGGCCCATCGGCCGTCCACCACGCACCGGCCGATCGCGGCGGGCACACCCGCCGGGTCGTCGCCCGGCACCGTCGCGAACCAGACCGACGGGCCCTGGGACAGCACGTGGAGCATGGGAGCCGGGTCCCCTCCGGCGCGGTGATAGCGCCCCAGCCACGGGGCGTCGAGGGTCCGGTGGAGGAGGACCCGGGAGACGTCCGAGTCCTGGTCACCGAGGGGAGCCAGCGCGGCGATCCGTACTTCGGCGGACACCTCGCGCCGCCAGCCGTTCTCCTCCAGCTCGGCGCAGAGCGCCTCCTGGCTGTCGGCGGCGCCGGTGCCCGCCTGGACGTAGGCGGGCAGGCCGCGCTCCGCGTACCACCGGGCGGCGTGCGCCAGCGCGTCCGCGACCGGCATCCCCGGATCGCCCAGCGGCAGGACCGAGTTGGCGCGGCGGGTGAAGCCTCCCGCGGCGCGCAGTCGCCAGTCGCCCAGTGCCTCGTTCTCCACCGGCTGCCAGGCGTGCGCCGTCGCCCGGGTGAGCTCGGCGAAGGTGGCCGCGGGGCCGGAGCGGCGCGCGGGGGCGGGCGGGACGACCTTGCCGGCGACGAGCGTGGATTCCGCGATGTGGACACCCTGTCCACTCCTGGGTGTGATCCGGAGCACGCCCGCGTCCCAGGATGTGAGAACACCGACCGTGTCCGTGAACGCGGCCCCCGGGGCACCTTCCTCACAACGGCACCGGACGGACACGCGTTTTCCCACATCAGCCTGGGTAATACGGACCTCGAGCCGTCCGCCGACGGTGAATTCCACGGCTCCTACCGCCCCTCCTGTTCGGATCGCGCTGAACTACGGAGATACTAGGTGAGGGCATCATCGACGCCGCGCTCCCGCGCGAGAGCCAACGCCCTACCGAGGAGGAACGACAGCGTGACCTACGTCATCGCGCAGCCTTGTGTCGACGTAAAGGACAAGGCCTGCATCGAAGAGTGCCCCGTCGACTGCATCTACGAGGGTCAGCGGTCCTTGTACATCCACCCCGACGAGTGTGTCGACTGCGGCGCCTGTGAGCCGGTCTGTCCGGTCGAGGCCATCTTCTACGAGGACGACACCCCCGAGGAGTGGAAGGACTACTACAAGGCGAACGTCGAGTTCTTCGACGACCTCGGGTCGCCCGGTGGCGCTTCCAAGCTGGGGCTCATCGAGCGCGACCACGCCTTCGTGGCCGCGTTGCCGCCCCAGAACCAGTAAGCGACGGCCGCGGCCCCGCCACACCCAGCACAGACGCGGCAGCAGATGTGCCGCCCGGTCCCGTACGGCTCGTCACCGTGCGGGACCGAGGTGTTTTCGCCCGTACGAGAAAGCAGAGTTCCGTGTCCGCAGCACTCTCCTCCCGCCTCCCGGAATTCCCCTGGGACCGCCTCGCACCCCACAAGGCGACCGCCGCCGCCCACCCGGACGGCATCGTGGACCTGTCCATCGGCACCCCCGTCGACCCGGTGCCCGCCGTGATCCAGCAGGCGCTCGCCGCCGCGGCCGACAGCCCCGGCTACCCGACCGTCTGGGGCACCGAGGAGCTGCGCGACGCGCTCAGCGGCTGGGTGGAGCGGCGCCTCGGCGCGAAGGACGTCACCCACCACCACGTCCTGCCGGTGGTGGGCTCCAAAGAGCTGGTGGCCTGGCTGCCGACCCAGCTGGGTCTCGGCCCCGGCGACAAGGTGGCCTTCCCGGCGCTCGCCTACCCGACGTACGAGATCGGCGCCCGGCTCTGCGGCGCGGACGCCGTCACCTACGACGACCCGACCACGCTCGACCCGGCCGGGCTCAAGCTGCTCTGGCTGAACTCCCCGTCCAACCCGACCGGCCGGGTGCTGGCCGGCGAGGAGCTCACCCGGATCGTCGCCTGGGCCCGCGCCCACGACATCCTGGTCGCCAGCGACGAGTGCTACCTGGAACTCGGCTGGGAGGCCGAACCGGTCTCGGTGCTCCACCCGGACGTCTGCGGCGGCTCGTTCGACGGCCTCGTCGCCGTCCACTCGCTCTCCAAGCGGTCCAACCTGGCCGGATACCGGGCGGCGTTCATCGCCGGTGACGCGGCCGTACTCGGCGAGCTGCTCCAGATCCGCAAGCACGGCGGCATGATGACCGCCGCGCCGGTGCAGGCGGCCACCGTCGCGGCCCTCGCCGACGACACCCACGTCGCCGAACAGCGCGCCCGGTACGCCGACCGGCGTGCGGCCCTGCGCGCGGCCCTGGAGGGCCACGGCTTCCGCGTGGAGCACAGCGAGGCGAGCCTCTACCTCTGGGTGACCCGCGACGAACCCTGCTGGGACACCGTGGCGTACCTCGCCGGACTCGGCATCCTCGTGGCGCCCGGTGAGTTCTACGGCCCGGCGGGGGACCGCTTCGTGCGGGTCGCGTTCACCGCGACCGACGAGCGGGTCGCGGCGGCCGTGAAGCGGCTGTCCTGAACTTCGGCGGCCGAACGACGGTGCCTGACCGTCGGCGCCTGGGCATCGTTGCCTGAAGGACGGTGACCGCACGCCGAGGGGCCCCGGGACCAAGTGATGCTGTTGGTATTCACCCACAGCATCACCAAGCCCCGGGGCCACTCGGCGGCACTGATGCCCTGCGGGGTACGCGGCGGCTCCCGGCCGCCCCCTGCCCCGGGCTCGGCGTATTCCGTCAGCCGCCGAGCGGCAGGGCACCCGCGAGGCGCTCGACGGGCAGGGAGCCGCCGGTCGCCTTGTCGGCGGTGCCACCGAGCACCTCGGCCGCCTGACCGGTGGTCTTGCCGGCCTTGTCCTTGGCCTCGGGAGCGACCAGCTCGCCCGCCTGGTTCACCGTCTTCGCGGCGACCGGGACGGCCGTGCCGACCAGCTTGCCGCCCGTCTCGTTCAGCGTCTTCGCGCCCTGCTGGGCGGTGCTGTCGAGGGTGCTGCTGAGGTTCGCGCTGTCCAGGTTGGTCAGACCGCCCAGGTCGGGCGTCTGCGGGAGCCCCGCCGCGTTCGCGGCACCGGCCGCGCCGATCACGGGGGCGGCCGCGGCGATCAGCAGGACGGCGCGGGCGATACGGCGGGTCAGGGGGAGGGACATGATGCTCCTTCGGCGGGAAAGTCGTCAGTTCCTGCCGGTGCTCGCCGTGCTCGGCGTGCCCGGCAGTCCTCGTCCGGCGTTCCGGACGGACTGATCAACTGCGCCGGGGGCGGGGGAGGTTGCGGTGGGCCGAGGTAAAGAGTCGGCAATGCGTCGGATAATCCGCACCCCGGACGCTTGGTCCGGGCACGGAATTCCGCGTCACTCGAAGTACCGTCACTTCCCATGCGCCCCACGGGAAACGGGGCATCCGCCCCTACCCCGCGACCGGTGCGGGGGCGACCCGGCTGCCACCGTCCGGGATGGCCCCTGCGGGTGACGAGCCGCGCTACTGTGCGAGGCGCATCCGGACCGCGCCGGTGTCCGATTCCGCCGACTCTGCGGTGTCTGTGGACTTCGCGTCCTGGGCCCGCTCGGTACGCCAGCCCGCACCGGCGGTCCATACCTTGCCCGCGTAAGCGATCTCGTCGATACCGAGGTCGGCGGCGCGCGCGACCGCCCAGTGGGCCAGCGACCAGCCCCGCTGCGCGGCCGTCGTCGCGGCGGTGTCCCTCGCGTCCCCGGCCCCGGCCCCGTTCTTCGCGTCGGCCCCGTCCTTCGCGTCCGTCGCGCCCTTCGTGTCCGTCGCGCGCACCGGTACCGCGACCGTGTGCGAGGCCGCCGGTTCCGCGGGTTCGCCCGCCGGCAGGACCCCCTTGCCGAAGTCCCGCACCAGCTCGGAGCGGAGCCGGTCCGGGTCGCCCGGTGCGGCGGCGGTCGTGGTGACCGGCGCCGCACAGTTCACCGAGGCGGGGATACGCCCGGTCAGCGCGGAAGCCAGCAGTATCGCGTCCGGTTCGTGCTTCGCGTACGCCTCCGGGAACCCGCTGCGCTGCACCCGCTGCGCGGCCTCCGTCAGGGGCAGGTCCTCGTAGTGGCTGATCTTCGCGAGGTGCTCGTAGAACTTCCCGGAGGAGTACACCGGGTCCTGGATCTGCGCGGAGGTGCCCCAGCCCTGCGAGGGGCGCTGCTGGAAGAGGCCGAGGGAATCCAGGTCGCCGTAGTCGATGTTGCGCAGCTGCGACTCCTGGATCGCCGTCGCCAGCGCGATGGCCACGGCCCGCTCCGGCATCCCGCGCGCGGCCCCCACGGCGGCGATCGTCGCCGCGTTGCCGGCCTGGTCGACGCCCAGCTCGTACGTCCTTCCCTCGCCGTCCGCCTTTCCGTCGCCGGAGCGCACCTCGCAGCCGGTCAGCAGGTCCTTGCTGCCGGAGAGGTACTGCACGGCGAGATACCCGGCCAGAGCGGCGAGTACGACGAATGCCGCGAGCACCTGGAAGAGGCGGCGGCGGCCCGTGGGGCGGCTGGGAGTGGAGAGTGTCGTCCGAGGCACTGGCCCACCGTACTGGAGGGTACGGGCAGGGCCGAGATCCTTGCAGCCGCGGATGTCCGCCCCGGAACGCCGACCGGAGTGCACCCCTTGTTTACCGGACGTTCCCGGCATCTCGCCCCGGCGTCCCTGGTCCGGGCCCCGTCAGGCCCTGGTCAGGCCCTCGCCCGTCCCTCCGTCACCGGTCCGTCCGCATCCCCCGGCGGATGAGGGCGCGCCGGAGTAATAGGGTCGGAACCATGGCCGATCGCACGCTTGACCTTGCCCTGGACGGACCCGCGCTCACCGCCCGACTCGTCGACTTCCCGTCGGTGAGCGGGGAGGAGAAGGAACTGGCGGACGCCATCGAGGCGGCCCTGCGCGAACTGCCGCACCTCACGGTCGACCGGCACGGCAACAACGTGGTCGCCCGCACGCACCTCGGCCGCCCCGAACGCGTGGTCCTGGCCGGACACATCGACACCGTGCCGATCGCCGGCAACGTGCCCTCCCGGCTCGACGAGAACGGTGTCCTCTGGGGCTGCGGCACCTCCGACATGAAGTCCGGGGTCGCCGTCCAGCTGCGGATCGCCGCGACCGTCCCCGAGCCCAACCGCGACCTCACCTTCGTCTTCTACGACAACGAGGAGGTCGCCGCCCACCTCAACGGCCTCGGCCATGTCGCCGAAGCCCACCCCGACTGGCTGGAAGGCGACTTCGCGGTCCTCCTGGAACCCTCCGACTCCCAGGTCGAGGGCGGCTGCCAGGGCACCCTGCGCGTCATCCTGCGCACGGAGGGCGAACGCGCCCACTCCGCGCGCAGCTGGATGGGGTCCAACGCCATCCACGCCGCCACCCCGATCCTCACGGCGCTCGCCGCGTACGAACCGCGCCGCCCGGTCATCGACGGCCTCGAATACCGCGAGGGCCTCAACGCGGTGAAGATCGAGGGCGGCCACGCCACCAACGTGATCCCGGACGCCTGCACCGTCACCGTCAATTACCGCTACGCCCCCGACCGCACCGCCGAGGAGGCCCTCGCCCACGTCCGCGAGGTCTTCGCGGACTGCGCGATCGCCGAGTTCACGGTGGACGACCACTCGACGGCCGCCATGCCGGGCCTCTCCCACCCGGCGGCGAAGGCGTTCATGGCCGCCGTCGGCGGCACCGCCCAGCCCAAGTTCGGCTGGACCGACGTCTCCCGCTTCGGCGACCTCGGCGTCCCCGCCGTCAACTACGGTCCCGGCGACGCGCTCTACGCCCACAAGCGCGACGAGCACGTGGTGACCTCACGGATCACCCACTGCGAGGAGCGCCTGCGGTCCTGGCTCACCAGCTGACCCACGGCATTACCCCGCCCGTAACCTCCATGGATCTACGCTGACGGGAACAGCCACAACGCAGGTCGGTGGAGGGAGCAGGTCATGGGCAACCCGGAGGACGGGCGGAATCCCGAGCACGCAGAGATTCCCGCGAACGCGGAGATTCCCGAAGGCGCGGTCAGGCCCGAGGAACAGAGGCTCGGCCCGGTGCTGCGTCGCAGGGAACAGGTACAGCCCGGCACGACCGATCAGCGGCTGCTGGACTCCGAGGACGACTCGGAGTGGGTGCACACCGACCCCTGGCGGGTCATGCGCATCCAGTCCGAGTTCGTGGAGGGCTTCGGCGCACTCGCCGAGCTGCCCAGCGCGATCAGTGTGTTCGGCTCCGCGCGCACCGCGGAGGACACCCCGGAGTACGACGCCGGGGTACGGATCGGCCGGGCGCTCGTCGACGCGGGCTTCGCCGTCATCACCGGCGGCGGTCCCGGCGCGATGGAGGCCGCCAACAAGGGGGCCAGGGAGGCGAAGGGGATCTCGGTCGGGCTCGGCATCGAGCTGCCCTTCGAGTCCGGGCTGAACCCGCACGTCGACATCGGCGTCAACTTCCGTTACTTCTTCGTCCGCAAGACGATGTTCGTCAAGTACGCGCAGGGGTTCGTCGTCCTCCCCGGCGGCCTCGGCACCCTGGACGAGCTCTTCGAGGCGCTGACCCTCGTGCAGACCGGCAAGGTCACCCGCTTCCCGATCGTCCTCTTCGGCTCCGCGTACTGGAGCGGTCTCGTGGACTGGCTCCGGAACACCGTGGTCGCCCAGGGCAAGGCCTCCGAGCGGGACCTGCTGCTGTTCCACGTCACCGACGACGTGGACGAGGCGGTGGCCCTGGTGACGAAGGAGGTCAACCGGTAGCCGGGCCGCCTTCTTCGTCCCGCTCGCCGTCCGGCAGTCCAGTCCGTGACGGCCGTCCGGGTCGGCCCGCAGTCCGGGTCCGGCCCGCAGTCCGGGTCAGCCCGTGGCCCGGTTCTCCCCGAAGGGGAGCTGCTTGCGACGTGCGACGGCCTGGGTCGTCATGGTGACGGCTGT